>WREZ01000001.1 GCA_009779045.1 Candidatus Bathycorpusculum sp.
GTTTAAAAAAGGAATTTTGAAGAAAAGAAGGGTTATAGTAACCATTTGAGCGGTATGTCTTGGAAGGCGCCATTAGGTAATGTGCGTCGGATGGTAATTGGCAGGATTGCTGCTTCCATCTCTCTTAATGCTATATCAATTGGGTTAGAAATGGTTTCGTCAACGTCGACGAGAATTGGTGCGCCCATGCTAATTTGTAGAGCTCTTGCACCAACAATTCGAGCTTTCTCAAAACGAGTTACTTTTGGGGGTCCTACAGTTATTTTATTGTCAGACATTTTAATACTCTCCAATACCTGGATATCCGCCCATACCACCACCCATACCGCCAGGCATTCCTCCGGGTGGCGCTTGAGGCATTTTGTTTTTACCTGAGGCGATAACATCATCAATTTTTAGTATCAATGAGGCTGCTTCATAGGCTGATTTGATAATTTGGCGTTTAACTGCTACGGGTTCATACACATTCATTTTAGTCATGTCTTGAACTTTACCGCTGTTTACGTCTATACCTGCCCATGTTTCTCTTTTTTCATGTCTATATCGCAATTCAGACAGTATGTCAATTGGGTCTAAACCGGCATTTTCTGATAATGTTACTGTGATAGATTCTAATGCTTCAGCAAAGGCCAGTATGGCAAGTTGTTCTCTGCCAGATATTGTTTGTGCGTATGTTTTAAGACTATTGGCCATTTCCATTTCTGATGCGCTTCCGCCAGCAACCACTTTTGGGTCTACAATGAGGTCGCGTATGACACAGAGAGCGTCATGTATGGAGCGTTCAGCTTCGTTGTTTAAACGTTCAGTTCCACCGCGAATTAGAATGGTGACGGCTTTAGGATTAGTACAACCTTCTATGAAAGTCATTTTATCGTCACCTATTTTGCGTTCTTCAACTAATGCAGCGTAACCTAAATTACTAGTAGAAAGATCATTTATGTTAGAGCTTATTTTTCCACCTATAGCGCGTGCAAGTTTTTCCATATCAGATTTTTTAGCACGTCTAATTGCAATTATACCTTTTTGGGCAAGGAAATGTTGTGCTATATCATCTATGCCCTTTTGGCAGATAACAACATTTGCGCCTGTGGCAACGATTTTGTCAACCATGTCACGGAGCATATCTTCTTCTTCTTGAAGAAAAGCTGCAATGTTAGCTGGGTCATCTATGTTGAGTTTTGAATCGAATTCTGGTTTATCATTTTCTATGGAGGTATCTATTAGGATTATTTTTGCGTTTTTAACATGTTTAGGCATGCCTGAATGGACTATTTCTTTGTCAATTACTATGCCGTTTACAAGTTTTGTATCGCTAAGTGATTCGCCAGTTTTCTTTTCCACTTTAACGTCGTCAATATCAGCTTTGTATGTGCCATCAGGCTGTTTTTCCATAACTTCAAGCATTGCTTGGATAACTATGTCACTTAGGTATTCTTTGTGGTCAGCGACAAGTTTGCTTGCCATGGTGGTTATAGCGGTTTTCTTTAGAAAATCTTTAGATTTTGAGAAGTCAAAGTGTAGAGCGATTTTTTCAAGGGTTTCAAGAGCTTTTTCTGAAGCTTTTTTGTAACCATCAATTATAACTGTTGGGTGAATGTTTTTGTCTATGAGACTTTCGGCGTGTCCTAAAAGTTCGCCAGTAATAATAACAGCAGAGGTTGTTCCATCGCCTACTTCGTTATCTTGGGTTTTGGCGACCTCTACGAGCATTTTTGCTGCTGGATGTTGAATGTCCATTTCGTCAAGAATGGTGCGTCCATCGCTTGTAACGGTTATATCTCCAAAGTTGTCAACAAGGAGTTTGTCCATACCTTTGGGGCCAAAAGCGTTTTTTATGCTTTCGGCAACAATTTTGGCTGCAGTAATATTGTTGTGTTGAGCGTCTCTTCCGCGAGAACGGTTTGCTCCTTCTTTTAAGACAAGTACTGGTACACCGCCAGCTTGTGTAGGTAATGTTGACAAATCAAGTAAACCTCTTTAATTCGAGCAAGAAGAGAACGTCATTAACAATATAAATTTTTCTAGCAATATTAAAACAGAAAAAAGCCGCTTGTAGAAGGTTTATTGGTGTGTTTGTTAAAATTTTTTGTTGTTGGAAAGTTTGTTTTTAGTATACTGAGATTTTTGTGACTTTTGGGATTTTTAGGATTTGGGGGATTAGTTCGCCTGGGATTTTGCATTCTGCGATTATTATTAGTTTTGGTTCGGGTGATAGTTCAGGGTCGTCTACGATTGCTTGGCGTATGCTTAGGCCTGCGTTGTTTAGTATGGTGGCTGTGTTAGATAGTATGCCGTGGGCTTTTGCGTCGGTGACTGTTATTTCGATTACGCCTAGGTTTAGGTGTTTTGCTATTTCTTTTAGTGAGTGGCCTGCGGGTCGGATTTCTTGGAAGATTAGTTTTAGTTTTTGGTTTTCGGTTATGGCGTTTAGGGTTTCGGTTACGGTGCGTCGGTCTACTTCTGCGGCGCGGGCTATTCGTATGGGGGGGATTTCGATTTGGTTTAGGTATATTTTGTTGTTTTTTATGCTTAAACCGTTTTCAACTAGGACGCGGGTTACTTTTAGTCTTTCGGGGTAGTCGTTGAAGTGTGTTTTTATTATGTTCCACATGCTGTTTTCAGGTATGTTTTTGTGTGTTTGAGTATAAAAAGGTGTTGTAGTCACAGGTTCTGGTGTTTTATGTACATTTTTGTACATTTATGTACTTAATGTTTAAATAAAAGGTTACAAACCACAATCATAAGGAAAGAAAAAGACGATGCCAATAACTAAAAAAATCTTATTAAAAGAAGAAGACATACCAAAACAATGGTACAATATAACACCAGACCTCCCACATCCACTCCCACCATTTATCGACCCTAAAACAAAAGAACCAGGTGTCGGCATAGTTCCACAAATTTTTCCTAAAGAAATTATCAATCAAGAAATTAGTCAAGAACGTTGGATAAACATTCCAGAAGAAGTACGCGAAATTTACCGCATATGGAGACCCTCCCCACTCTTTAGAGCTACAGGACTTGAAAAAGCATTAAAAACTCCAGCAAAAATCTACTACAAATACGAGGGAACAAGCCCCGCGGGCAGTCATAAAACAAACAGCTCCGTACCACAAATCTACTACAACATGAAAGAAGGCATAGAACGCGTCACTACTGAAACAGGCGCAGGCCAATGGGGCTCAGCACTCGCATTTGCAGCTTCCATGTTCGGAGTTCAGGCAACCGTTTACATGGTAAAATCCAGTTATGAACAAAAACCATACCGCAAAATGATGATGAACACTTTTGGCGCAGAAGTTTTTGCAAGCCCCAGCAAACAAACAGCTGCGGGAAGAAAAATTTTAGAAGAAGACCCAGATAACAGCGGTGCGTTAGGCACAGCAATTAGCGAAGCAGTCGAAGACGCCTTAGAAAGTGGTAAAACAGGCAAAAAAGCCAACTATACCATTGGAAGCGTCTTCAACCACGTATGCTTACATCAAACAGTGGAAGGCTTAGAAGTAAAAAAACAACTTGAAACAGTTGACGACTACCCAGACGCCATATACGGCTGCATAGGCGGAGGCAGTAGCTTCTCAGGAATAATTTGGCCATTCTATCATGATCGCATAGCAAAAAAAGCACCAAAAGAAACTAAACTAATCGCAATAGAACCAACCGCTTGCCCAAAAGTAACAAAAGGCGAATACACATACGATCACGGAGACACCGCAAAACTAACACCACTTGTCCCCATGCACACCCTAGGACACGACTTTATGCCAGCACCAATACACGCAGGTGGACTACGCTACCACGGCATCGCACCAACAATCAGCGTTCTAGCACAAGAAAAACAAATCAACACATTTGCCGTAAACCAAGTTGAAGCATTCAACGCCGCTAAAATATTCAGCCAAAGCGAAGGCATAATCCCATCACCAGAATCAACACATGCAATAAAAGCTGTAATCGATGAAGCACACAAATGCAAAGAAACAAACGAAACAAAAACATTACTATTCATACTAACAGGACACGGCTTCTTTGACATGTCAGCCTATGGCGAATACTTCAACGGAAACCTACAACCATACGAATACCCTACAGAAAAAGTCGCTGAATCCATAGAAAAACTACAAAAGCTATACCCATGGCTCAAAGACGCGCAAAAAAAATACATACAAAACAAACCATAAACACCAAAACTTTTCTCCAACATTATTTTTTCACACCCAAATATTTTGTGGTTAATTTTATGTCAGAAAATAAACCGGTCAAGGTTAAAACTATAGGGTTTATTGTAAATCCGATTGCAGGCATGGGAGGAGCCATCGGGTTAAAAGGTACAGATGGAAAGGCCATTCTTGACAAAGCTATTGCGCTTGGTGTGAAGTCTATAGCGTCAGTAAGAGCAGAGGCGTTCCTTTCAGAACTTGCACCATTTAAACACTGTATTTGTCTATTTGTTGGTGCTGGAGATATGGGGGAAGTTGCAGCAAAAAATCAAGGGTATCATTACACGGTTATTGGGGAAAAACATCAGCAAACAAGTTCAGAAGATACTAAGAGTATAGCTAAAAGTATGGTTGAGGCGAATGTGGATTTGTTGGTTTTTTGTGGTGGTGATGGTACGGCTAGGGATCTTTTAAGGGTTGTTAATACAAAGTTGCCAGTGTTGGGGATGCCTACGGGTGTTAAAATGCATAGTGCTGTTTTTGCGGTTAATCCAAGGGCTGCAGCAGTGGTGGTTTACAAGTTTTTGTTAGATGAGTTGCCGGTGCGGGAAATGGAGGTTATGGATGTAGATGAGCAGGCTTTTCGTGAGGGACGTTTGTCAGCGGGTCTTTATGGGTATATGTTAAGTCCTTATGAGCCGCATTTAATTCAAGTAAGTAAATTGGCAAGTCCAGTATCTGAGGATGAAGTGCGTAATCAGGCGGCTATTGCTGTTTATGTTATTGAGAGCATGCAGCCAGAAACACTTTACATAATGGGTCCAGGAACCACCACGCGTACTATAAGTGACTTGTTAGATCAACCGAAAACTCTTCTAGGTGTTGATTTATTTGTTAATAGACAATTAGTTGAGAAGGATGTTAATGAAGAACAGATTCTTCGAATGTTAAAAAATGGTAAACCGGTAAAGATCATTGTAACGTTGATTGGTGGTCAAGGGTTTATTTTTGGCAGGGGTAATCAACAAATTAGTTCAAAAGTTATTTGGAAAGTAGGTTTAGACAATATCATTGTGGTTGCTACAGAGAGTAAAGTGCAAGGTCTTAATAGTCTTAAAGTTGACACAGGAGATCCTGTATTAGATACAATGTTTAAAGCTCGAAAAGTCCAAGTGCTTGTAGATTACAGTCGATGGAAAGAAATAAGCATTAAATAAAATTGTTCTTAAAAATAAGAGGGAAAAAGAAGGTTATGTTTTGTTAGGGGTCTAAGGCTTTGCTTAGAATGCTGGCTTTGTCGCATTGTTCCCATGGGAGGTCTATGTCGTCTCTGCCAAAGTGTCCAAATGCTGCGGTTTTCTTATAGATAGGTCTTAGTAAGTTGAGTTGGTTAATTATTGCGCGGGGACGCATGTCAAAGTTTTTCATTACTAACTCAAGGATTTGTGGGTCTGGGATTTTGCCTGTTCCATAGGTGTTGACTAATACTGATATTGGTTGTGCTACACCTATAGCGTAGCTGATTTGGACCTCACATTGTTCTGCTAGGCCTGCTGCGACAATGTTTTTTGCTATGTAGCGTGCCATGTAGCAGCCGCTACGATCAACTTTGGATGGGTCTTTTCCGCTAAAACATCCACCGCCATGACTTCCTATGCCGCCATAAGTGTCGACAATGATTTTTCGGCCGGTTAGTCCTGAGTCGGCTAAAGTGCCACCGATAACAAATCTGCCGGTGCCGTTGATTACGTATTTAATGTCTTCAGGTATCAAGTTTGCAGGGATAACATGTTTGATTACTTTCTCGATTATTTGTTGTTTTAAAACGGAGTCTTCGACAGAACCGTTATTTTGAGCTGCGATGACAACGGTTTTAACACATTTTGGTTTTCCATCATCGTATTGGATAGTAACCTGAGCCTTGCAGTCTGGACGCAGGTAAGGCATTTCGCCGTTTTTACGTACTTCTGCTAGTCGTTTAACAAGTTTATGAGATAACAAAATTGGCAAAGGCATAAGTTCTTTTGTTTCATTGGAAGCAAAACCAAAAACCATACCTTGATCACCTGCACCCTGTTCATGTTCATTTGATTCATCAACACCCATGGCAATATCGGGTGACTGTTCAGTTAATGAAACAAAAATACCACAAGTTTCAGAGTCAAGACCGTCTTTGGCATTATCAAAACCAATTTCTTTCAAAGTTTGACGAACAATTGCCGGAATATTTACAGATACACCAGTAGTAATTTGACCGGTAATCATTAATGTTCCTTGCATAACAATTGTTTCACAGTCAACTCTTGCCTTAGGATCTTTTGCAAGTATTGCATCTAAAACGCTGTCAGAAACCTGATCAGCCACTTTATCAGGATGACCTTCACCGACAGATTCAGAGGTAAACAAATATTTTCCATCTATTTTCATCAAGAACCCTTCATCACTAGGAATAAGGGATAGTTAATTATGCATTTTCTTAAAAGCCTTTCTGAAAAACACAACTAAAAAATACACATCAAACTATTTACACATAAAACCAATACCACATTAAACTTGACACCTCACCGTCAAGACATTACAAAACCAGTCACACATACACCAACAACCAACTTTAAGCATCAACACCCATTTACATGATTTAAACAAAACAAACTAACCAAATAACTAATAATTTGACGCGTGATACACCATAATAAAAACACGTAATACCTGACAAAAACAGTTATAACCCAAAGAGAACGCGTTTGTTAAAAAATACATAACCTATAGCTTTTTTAATGTGTAAATTTTCAATAATTATAAAACTCTTAAAGTGTAGGTGGGAAAATGGCTTTAACGCTTAAAAAATTTATAATTTCAACAGTTGATAAAAAAGCACCTGGACCGCCAACTACGTTTACACCATTTCATATTTTCTATGCATTAGAACAACTATCACAAGGGGCCATAGGAAGAAATAAGCTTGCAAACAAAATAGGCGTCGGAGACGGCACTATAAGAACTATAATTAATCGTTTAAAAAATGCAGAGTTAATTTTGAACACTAAAGAAGGCTGTACATTGACAGATAGGGGACAGGAAGTGTGGCAACAGTTTGAACAAGTTTTTCCTCAGCGAGCAGAAATTCCTAAAACGGAAATAACACCGTCTGAGTTTAACTATGGCTTTATGATTAAAGGTCGTGGGGATAAAATTGCATCAGGCATTGATCAACGTGATGCTGCAATTATTGTAGGAGCTAAACGGGCTATTGTTCTTGTCGTTAAGCAAGGAAATTTACATGTGGCATCTGTAGATCAATGTATAGAAAAAGAATACATGTCTGCTACAAAAGAAATACGAAAAAAAATAGATCCTAAAAATGATAAAGATGTAATCGTTATTGCAGGAGCAGAAACATCGTTAAAAGCTAAAATTGGCGCATTTGCAGCAGCATGGACTCTGCTTGACGTTTAAACTTGTAAAAGGAGAAGAGTTAGGTGGTGTATTTTTCGCCGCCCATAAATATACGTTCAAGTACTGTGTTAACATTAGTCATACCTTCATTAGTTTTAGAGGAAACAGGCATAAGTAAAAATTTCATACCTAACTGATTAATAGCCTTCATCATGTTCCGACTGAAAATACGTTTAGTTCCTTCAAGCTTTTCCTCAATGGCATCTTCAAGAGCCATAGGACTAGCTGACCAATCGGTTATCGCTTTAGCATCTTTTTTAGGAACAAGGTCATATTTTGATAAAATATGTAATTGCGGTTGAAAGAAACGATTGTAAACTGCTGCAGACAAAAACATGTTAGAGACATAATTCAACGGATTAATAGAAAACACGGCATCAAAAAGATAAATCAACGCTTTAGGATCACGCGTAAGTTCATTTACAATATAGGGGCCACTAGCTCTAAAAGCAAACAACTCCATTTGACCAGGCGTATCTACTAACACTAAATCAGCATTTGTTGACTCAATGTCACGAGTTAAATTCTCAACCTCATCAGCTATAAGATCAGCTGCCATAATTAACGCACCATTAGGTCCCAAACCATACTTCTCCATTAAATTACCAACATCAACATAGTTACGTACGTCAACATCAGGAGAATAAGGTAATTTTAACGCGCCAGGATCAAGATTAACCACAGCAACATCCTGTTTTGACATTTTCAACCATTCACTCAAAGCTGCCGTAAAAAAACTTTTTCCCGAACCAGCTGTCCCAATAATAAACGCAAGAGGCATAAACATTCACTACACAAACAAACACCATGAAAGTAATAATCTTTTGCTAACAACAACAACAAACAAAAAAAACACTAAAAACAAACACAACATCAACAATAAATAGACCTTGCTAAGAAAACGCACAACATGCCATACTAAGCATGATAACCTATTTTTTACTTAGATACCATTTAAGGTACTCTTTGCGGTGGTTATCTCTTATTTCATCCTCAGTTTCATCACTTGGCCTATTTCGATCACGCAAATCATCAAGCTCTTGCCCGGTAACAGACAAACCACAACTCTTACAAACATACAGTTTGGTTACAGCAATGTAATGCATTTCGCCACCGCACTCAGGACAATACGTCATTTTCTTCACTACAAAAATCATTAGACAACTAACCAATATTTAATCTTCACTACAAAAACCTAAAACAAATCAATATAAAAATTAACGGCATTAATTAATTAATTAAAAAAATTGGTTGCATGGAAAACCATGCTAACAGTTTGCGTGGATTTATCTTGATGCCATGATGGCGCTTGCTAATGGTATGCGTGATGGGCAGACATATGAGCAGGTTCCGCAGCCGATGCAGTCTTTGTTCCAAAGTTTTTCTGCTGTTTCCATGTCTGGTTTCATGATTGCATTGTAGATTAGAATTGGGTGTAGTTTAACTGGGCAGGCGCTGATGCATTTTGAGCAGTGGATACATGCTGTTTGTTTTTGTTCTTTCTTATAGTTGCTTTCAGAGAATGGAATAATGCTTGAGCTTCGTTTGGTTATTGGTGCTTCGGTTGTTGGAATTGCGTGGCCCATCATGACTCCGCCAACGACAACTTGTCTTACATCGTTCATGTCGATGTTATTTTGGGCAAAGATGTCGCTTATTGGAGTGCCGATTTTTACCAGTAAGTTCTTGGGTTGTGCGATTTCACCATTGAATGCGACTACTCTGCTTATGAGGGGTTCGCCGTCAAATACTGCATTTGCAATTGCGTTAATTGTGGCAACGTTTTGGACAATGCAGCCCATTTCGTATGAGCGTTTTGTTGGGGGTGTTTCATAACCGAAGAGTGCTTTCTGTAAAACGCTTGCGTCACCTTGTTGATATTTAAAGTGTCCTGCAACGACTGTTGTATCTGGTTCATTGCCAAAGACTTCTTGTAGTTTTGGTATTGCTTCTACTTTAGATACTTTAGTTGCGATTGTTACCTTAGGGTTCCCCAAGATTCGTTTGATTACATTTACACCGCGTAGTAAGTTTGCAGTTTTTTCGACTAGTAGGCGTTCGTCAGCCGTGTCGTATGGTTCACCTTCAGTAGCGTTTACAACCAAGTTTTTGATTGGAAATTCTGCGGGTGGTGCTAGTTTGATGTGTGTTGGAAAGCCTGCGCCTCCAAGACCAATGATACCGGCCTCATGGATTATGTTAAGTAGATCAACGGGTTTGGTTTTCTGTAATTCTGCTTCAGATATTGGAGAAAGGGCGTTGGCTTTGGTTTTTTTACCGTCGTTTTCGATAAATATTGCGTCAGTGAATGTTTCTAGGCAGTGGTTGTAGATGTTGCCGATTTTGACAACTTTGCCTGAGATTGGGCTGTGTACGGGTGAGCTTATGCGTTCTTTTGAATCAGCAATTTTTTGGCCTATTGCTACAATGTCATCGACTGCAACAAGTGGGGAAAGAGGTTTCCCCGAGTGTTGATTTAAGATGACTATTGCAGTTTTAGGGTCTGGAAAGGTTTCAATAGGGGTTATGCGCGCTTGTTCTTTGACTTCTTTTATATGTTCATATGGCATTTTGTTCATCTCCCAAAGGGCTTATGGATTCCTATACGGTCTAAAAGGGGTACAGTTAGGTTCATTATCACCAATGCTAGTAGTGCGCCACCGAAGAAATTCATGTATGTTTGAATAATTACTGTCAGTATACCTAAGCCGATGCCGAAGATTATTTGTCCATTTCTGGTATATGGTGTTGTAGCGGGGTCAGTGGCCATGAAGAATCCTAAGAAAATTGAGCTGCCGATGAATAATTCAAACAGTAAACGTGTCATTGGATCTCCACCGTAAATACCAGTCATAATAAGAGACATTACAGCAACGCTACCAAAGTATGTAGCAGTAATCTTCCATTTGAAATAGTTACGTAGCAAGAAAATCAATGCAACACCGACAATTATTACAGCAATACTAGATGCTCCACCGGGCCAACCGTGATATTTGCCTAAAATCATTAAGGACTCAAAACTGCCAAGATCCTTTCCAGGGATACTGTAGCAGCCTCGGATGTAAGTTCCAAATGACATATCACCAACACGATCAACAACACCTGCAAGTTGAGGCATACCTAGGCCACCTAGTTCGTATGATGATGACCAGTGTTCTTTTACGAGAAATATTGATGACAGAAATGGTAATAGCACTAAGAGTTTTGCGGTAGCAGCGGGATTTACGAGTTTGCGGCCTTTCATACCTTGAAGTTTTTTGAAAACGACAAGACCAATAAATGAAGTTAAAGCCACGAAGATAAAGCATAAAGGAGCACATAACGCTTCAATAGGCATCATTTCGATACCTGACGCCATACTAGGGACACCGATTGAATAGCAAAGGGCAACAATTAAACCGAAAACTGCTGCAGACATTGTGTTTACTTCACTGTCAGCTGCAGCTTTTCCAATTAGAAAGTCACTTAATACAGCTACTCCAACAGCAATCAAGGCATTTAACAGAAGTACAGCACCGAGAGGCATTACAAGACAACTAGCCAACAAAGATGACATCGCCTCTTCGCTAATATAAAGGGCGTCTACAGGGGGAGCCATAACTGGCCACCACATAATAGCGGTGATAATAGTGATTATAAGCAATGCAACGAAAGTGTAGGTCATTACTCGGGTTTTTGACATTGTACCAGTGATTTGTGGGGGTGACGAAACAACTAAATCTTTAGGTTTTTCAACAGAGGAATTATTAGTCATATAGTAACCTCTTATAATAAAGAACAAATTAAGCCCATTAAATATTAAACTCTTTCGGAAAAACAAAAATTTAAAAATTTTTTGAACCCTCTTTCATCGAAACCTTAAAAATCACTATATCTAAAAACGGCAAAAACTGGTTTTGTGCAAGAACTGCTCTGAAACAGGTACTCAAAGTTTATGTCCTTTTATAGGAAATTTTATATCCATAAAGTTTGATGTTAATAGTTTGTGATTCAATTGGCACAAAACAGACCACCCTTATACATGGTAACTTGGCGATGTACAAGGCGATGTGTAGGCAGTTGTGTTTACTGCAGTTACGTACCCAAATTTGCTAAAGATGATGAGGTAAGCACTGAAACCGGTAAAAAAATTGTCGATGAAATGTACAACTTTGGTGCTAAATGGTTTGGCATTAGTGGAGGCGAACCATTAGTGCGTGAGGATATTTTTGAGATTATTGAACATGCCAAAAAAACATATGGCATGGAAGTGAGTTTAATTACCAGCGGATTTGCCTTTGACCAAAAACGGTTAGATCTTCTAACAAAATATGAAGTCCACACAGCCGTAAGTATTGACGGCGATAAAGCTACAAATGATATTGTTAGAGGACAGGGTAGTTATGATAAAGCGACGTATGCTATGCAAAAACTTGGAGAACGGGGTTTGCTTGACTGTATTGTCACAACTATGAACAAGTATAACATTAACGTGTTAGAACACACTTGTCAATTAGCAGCTGAATATGGGGGTAAAATGGTTGTTTATCATAATCTTGTTCCTGTTGGAAGAGCAAGTGATAACATGATAGACTTAGCACCAACAGCAGATCAATATGAAACAGCACTTAATCAACTCTATGATTATGAAGTAAAGTATAATCGCAACAAGAAAAATAATAATTTCCGTGTTAACGTTTACTCGCCATTCTATGCAAGAATTGTAAAACAGCGAAATCCTGCAAAGTTTTGGGATTGGTTTACTAACGAGTTTTTAGGTAAATGCACAATCGGAGGAGACTATATAGGTGTAACAGAGAACGGTGATTATAGACCATGTGGTTTCCATGAAGGTTATCGTTTAGCTAATGTTGCAAATAAGAGCTTAAAAACAGCTTGGGAAGAGATGCAAAATAATCCGTTACATCTTAAATTAAGAGATAAAAGTCAGATTAAGGGTAAATGTGGAATTTGTGAATACCGAGAAATTTGTGGCGGATGTAGAACACGTGCAGAATTTTATACAGGTGACTTATTTGAAACTGATCCTGCATGCGCATACATACCTCAAATTCTACGCGAAAACCCAGAACTTTTACAAAAGAAGCAATAAACAACAACAATTTTTTTTTTATTTTTTCAAAAATTAAAGTGTTGATGGATAGTTTACTTTAAAGACTGCATATCGGTCGTTTGAGTAAACTAACTTTAAGATATTGCAGTGTATAATGTGTGGGTCTAGTTTGTTTTTGTCATAGATTATAAAGCCAACATTGTTTTCTTTGATAAAAGTGAGGTAATCTCTGCTTTCTATAGTGAAATATTCTGTGGGTTGTGCAGTAAATATGTCCTTTATTTGAGAGGCTGATACAGTTTGAGGATAACTTTCTTCAGAGAAAAGCAGTGTTTGGTAGGAAAAAGACGCGTGTTTATCTGGGCTAATTTGATTGAATGTATAACTAAGGCGGATCGCGTCAATTAGCATATTACCTATGCCCATTTTGTTTTGTTCAGGTGTATCGCGGTATTTCATAGCATGATAATCTAATATGCCTATGTTACCCCAATCTGGTAAATCGTGGAATTGTACAGCATAATAAGCTTGATTTTGTGCATCATGTATTGCTATGTAATCATCGGTTAACATGTTTTTGTAGAAGTCAGTTACAGCCCAATATGTTTCATAGCTCTCTGTTGGATTATCCCAAGGAGTTTCCCAGTTAAGAACGCCAGGTACGTATGCTTTGTCAAAATTTAAAGCAACAAAAGTAGACATAAACAAAGTAACATTGCTTACATAATTATTCACAGGAGCTATATCCCAACTAACTTGAGTAGCATAAGAAGAAGGAGAAACTAACTGTGATTGAACCATCAAAATATCATCATTAACGTAGACAATTGTCAAATTATGCGCTGCTTGACCATTATCTAAAATGCAATAACGATTCATCTGGTTTAAAAACACCTTCTTGTACACGCCACCAACATTGTAGGAAACATAATCATCATACTCTATTGAAGAAAAAGTTCCAAGCATCCAAACATCATTAAGAGAAACATAATTTTCACTCACAATATCGCCTTTAGCCTCATAAGCACGAACAAGAGACTCAAGAGTTGCTCCTTTAGCCTCATAAGCACGAACAAGAGTTAAAGGAGTTTCTATCTCATAAGATAAAGCCAAAATTGACTCAGAAATCACATTGCGTTCAACAGCTGGATTAATTTCCACTATCACATCTTTATCACAAAAAGCACTAAACCAAAAACCAGGTGCCTCAGTAACAACTACAGTTACAGGCTCAGGATAATTAGCCTTAAGCCATCTAGCAACCTGTAACGACGAAGAATCAGACGTTGCAAAAAGAGGAACGGATTCATCAAAACTAGCACTAAGTACTGACCCCCGCATCCCAAGTGTAAAACAGCACAAAACAATTATGCCTACAACAACAATCTTGACATAAATCCGTTTTATACGGACCTTATTCAATCTATAATAACACATAGATCTCTCAACAACAAAAGATAAAGATACAGCCGCAAAAAGCACCAATGGCGGTATCATATAATAAACAAACCAGTAATAAGGCAAATACAAACCAAAAAGATATGATTTCGCCAAAACCAATGGAATGACAAAACTAAGAAGTAAAATAAGAGCATTTATAGGTTTTTTTTCAAGCCAGAACTTGTAAGTAGCTACAAATAAGCCTATAACACCCAAAATTAACACAAAACCAAAATTTGACCAAAAAGCACCCAAAGACGTTCGCGGAATCTGATAAACCATAGCTTTCTGTGCAAAAAATATGTGCTCAATTATAGCACCCAAGTAAGGCAACATCGCCATAAAATAGTAAAGGAAGAAAGAAACACCACCACCAATAATTATGAAAAGCAAAACCTTGATACCTTTACCCTTAGATTTAATTATTAAAAACAACATAACAGGCACTAAAATCAAAGCAGCCACAAACAAGGTAAGCTGATGAGACAAAACCAACGTAAAAGCAAACAGACTAACAATTATCATGTAACTTTTATGCTCAACAGAGAGAGGCAAATACAAAAACAAAAGCAACATAAAGGCAATACCCAAAACACTAGTATAACCACCCCACATATTCAATTCAAACAGTGGAAAACACAACAACAACAAACTCGCAGCAACTGCACCTGTTTTTTTATCAAAAAACCGTTTGCCAATAAGATATACACTGAAAAACATCAACCAATTAACTAGTATAGCAGACACTTTAACAAGTAGAAGAAGATGCTCAATGTTTGTGGCACCTGTAAGAGCTATTAAAAAAGTTAATGTTATTTGGTACATAGGAGGAGTCCAACCTAAATTACCTAAAGAAATTTTTCCATCACTTAGAAATTCTTGAGCACGGTTCAAATGCACAGAACCATCGTTTCCAATAACAGCCCCACCTATAGATATAAGACAATAGAAAACTACAAAAACAACTATGGAAAAAACTGTTAAAAATGCAAAATTCAACAGTTTATCTTTAGAGAGTTTTAGTATCAAATTATTGTCCTCTTTTTAGGCTGCTTTTTTATGACACTTTGAATATAGCAACCTCAGGGTTAATAAATACAAGGTTAAACAATGGATCATTTACAAATTTGAGCTTCATAGCAGCATTTGAGTCTTTTTCATAGTACCGTGTTATAGCGATATAGTTTATTTCATTAACTTTTAGTTCAGTTTGATAATTAAAGGGTGTTGGGAGAGGAATATTATCGCGATTTTCAGGTTCTAAATTGACGTCAATTTGTTTATTAATAAAATCGTTAACAGCTGTATTATTATGATATAACGCGTGAATACCGTCATAAACAACTGAATAAGCTGTTAAAGATATCTGTGTTTCTGCGTGTTGTTTACCTCCTAAATTATAGTCAAGGTAAACACAAGTATCCTCTATATCATATGATCTAGAATTGACCTCAGGGATATTTTTGTTAAATATAACTTGACCAAAAACGTCCACACTTTTAGCTAAGAATCCTATTGTGACAGGTTTTTCAGATCCCATAGGTGAGGCGTTAACATCTAAAAGTGTTTGCATCCAAGAGAGAGAAACATTTTCTGCCATAGCTTCAAACAATATTGTTATGTTAACAAATTTTGAGCCTTGATATACTGTTGTAAATTGAGTGCAGGTGAAATATTCATTACCTCGAGTGATAGAGACAGTTACATGTTGGGTGTCATTTTCCATATGCATATCTATAACATGTAACTTGTCTAATGCTACTGATTTGGGAGTCCCATTTACTTCATACAAAATTTTTGTTTGGTTACTGTTAAAATTAAAGAAGGAATATGGAGTGTAAGTCCAGTTTAAACAGGCGAAGATTTGAGGATTATGTCTTGCCATGTATCCGCCATCTTCTCTTATTTGGATGTTAAGAATTTCACCAGAATGTTTGAATGAACTCTCAAATAGGTAATCGGTATCAAGTATATTAGTTGCTGTTTGAGCAATTGGAACTTCGCGAGAGAGCGAAAGAAATTGAGGTTCTAGAGCACTCCATGTTGGTCTTTGTGCGAACCCTGCGAGCCACCAACCGTAAGATGCCTCAGTAAGAAATGTTGCATCATCAGGTGTATTAGCTTTAACCCATTGCATAGATTGGTAAAGTGGGGTATTCATTTCTTGGTAATATTTTTGTGCTTCTAAACCTACATTTGGATGTAAAAAGACGGGTATAAAGAGAAAACAAATCAATAAGAAACTTAGTAGGAACCCTGTGTGTAAGTTAGTTTTTGTGAGTTTTTTGTGTAATTTGTTTGAAAGGTTAGATAAACGTTTGTGAGTTACCTGTTCTGTGGTTTTTACTGTGTTGTTTAATTGGTTTGTTAATGTGTGGTATTTATTTATCATGTTGGTGAGGAATTCTGAGCTAAAATCAATGAAGAGACCTATTAGAACTATAATGGGGAGTAGTATAAAATATAAAAATCGGTAAAAATCAGTGTATAACCCGATGAGGTGCCCTTGTGTGAATACTGCTGGGACAAGTATCCAGAGTGCGAATAAAATTGTAGGAATATTGAAGTACTGTTTATGATGTTTTTTAGATAAGAGAAAATAGAAACCGACAATTACAAAAATGGGTAAGATTATGTTTAATGGTAAAATTCGTGTAGCAGCTGTGGCTCGACTAATTTCAGAGTTTGTTGTGTTAGTTAGGTATGCAGGGACTATTTGTATCAAATAGGGTAAAACGATTAAAGCTCCAGAAATTATAGGTAGTAGCCAATTTAGCATTTCATTTCGTGTGGTTCCGATTTTTTTGTTAAAAATTAAGCCAAAAATGATTACAGAAAATAGTATGCTTACAAATACAACGCTGCTTAATGAGTGAGATAAAAATATTGAGCTGATTAACAGGGATGTTGAAATATAAAAAGGAGTTTTTGTGAAACGGTTTTTTTGGAGGTAAAGATAAAATGTTAATGGAATTAACCAAAGTGTTGTAACATTGGGGTAACCTCCCCAAATTAGCATGTCAACATCAAATCGTGAAATGGCCATAAGAAGAGCAACAGTCATAGCAGCAGATTCTTTCCATACAGCTCGTGTTATAAGATATGATACAAGTACAAGTATAGAAGAGAATAAAGAGGCAATTATAGCGTGTACTAAATATTCAGTCATTCCGGTTAGTAACATTATATGAGCGACAAAAATGTGGTATCCTGGAAAAGTAAGAGATAAACCGCCACCCATTTGGTAATAATTGTAAAGAAAATCAACATTACCGCCCTGATTTATTATTGAGTAAATAACACTATTGTGTAAACCTATATCAGGACCTGAGGGAAAGGTTCCGTGTGTCATTAATAAGAAACGGTACAAAAAAGCAAAAATAAATATTGCAAATATTAGTATCAAATGCTTATTTGTATCTTTAACCATATGTTAGCCCCGTATAACAGTATCTTCCTTTTAAATATATATTAATGCATAGAGTTAAAGTTTAAATATTAATCTCGAGTATAAAAAGGCCAGAGTATAAAATTAAAACAGGTGTTTATATGTCCTGGCTTAAATCTATGATGGAAAAAGAACCTCCAGAACCAGAAAATCCATTAGGCACAGTAGTAATTGGAAACATTGAACCAGATATGCACGATACAGCAAAAGAAGCTGTTCGTAAATCATTAAAACGTGCAGGGTTCATAACAATTGACGTTGGAAAAAGCGTTGCACCACAAGTTTTTGTTGATAAAGCAAAAGAAAACAATGCAGACATTATTGCGCTCTCAGTTAACACTGTCCCAGCAAAAAACAATCTAGTAAAACTCGATGAAGCACTCAAAGCAGCAGGTCTTAAAGACAAAGTTGGCATAATCATGGGCGGCGCAGCAATCAAAAAAGAAGACGCAGACGCATTTGGCGCACTTTTCGGCAAAAACAAAGAAGAAGCCCCAGAGTTAGCCAAAAAAGCACTGAAAAAATAAGCGCTGGCTGATGAAGCAACATGCGAAAATTCAGTATCCCACAAAAAATCTATGATATCGGAAAAGTAAAGGTCGGCGGCCAACCAGGTGAGCTACCAACATTTCTAATTGGCTCTATTTTCTGGCTTGGTCAAAAAATGGTTTCCGATGCCAACAAAGGCATTTTTGACGCAAAAGCTGCAGAAGACATTATTAACAGATGCCAAATACAAAGCGACATTTCAGGCGTACCTTTTGCTCTTGACATTGTCGGCACAACAGAAACTGCCTTCGAGAAATACTTTGACTTCGTTGCCGCACACACTGATGTCCCACTCATGCTTGACGCTATGAGTCCAAGAACACGTATGGCAGCAGCAAGAATTGCAAAACAAATGGGTCTACAAGAAAGATGCTTCTACAACTCAGTCTACAAAGGAGTAAAAGAAGACGAATTAGCAAATCTAAAAGAAAGCGGCATCAAAATGTCAATTGTCCTTGCAGACGATCCACATGACACAACCCTCGCTGGTAGAATGAATGTTGTTGAAGAAGCCTTAGCACTTGCAGAACAAGGCGGAATTACAAAACCACTCATTGATACATCCATGCCATCTTTCCAACCAGACATGGGAAGCTCAGTTGTAGCTTTTCCAATGATGAAAGAAAAGTATGGTCACCCAGTAGGTACAGGCAGCGGCAACGTTGTTACAACCATGGGATGGGTAAAAGCAAACATTGCAAAAGAATACCGAAAAGGTACAGTTACAGCAACTAATGCAATCTTGCAAGTTATGGGCGCTAACTGGTTAATGTTCGGTCCAGCTGAACAAGCTGAATGGGTATTCCCAGCAACTGCAGTTGTTGATACATACATCGCATCGGCAGCCGCAGACTTTGAAACTCAACCAGTAGACGTTGAAAGCCATCCAATATTCAAGATGTTTGCCTAAAACATCACCCTTTATTTTATTTTTATTTTTATTAAAGCAATAGTGCTCATTTTTATTTAAGTAAGTACATTATAATAATCATGAAACCTCTCCGATGGCTAGAAATAATATTACTAATCACAGGTCTAACTACGCTTACTATGTGTATTCCATCTGAGTCAATACTTAGTTATCTACGCTCAGCACTTGTCATCATTTTTGTGTGTTTTATTCCAGGTAATTGCCTAGTCAATATATTGTTTAGAAAAAGAAACAAACTTGACCTTATAGAAGAAGTTGTATTAAGTGTTGCCCTAAGCTTTGGTATAACAGGCATTACGGGATTATTTCTTGGACTAAGTCCCATAAAGTTAGACGTTATATCAATTGCTGTCTCACTAATCAGCATTACAATCGTTTTAGCGTTAACTGCTTTCATGCTAAAAAACAAAGATATAAAAAATCAGAACAGTAACAACAGCAGTTCTGCTACTAAAGTTGCAGATTATTAAGAGAAGAATATTGGAGAATAGCATTTACTGCCTGTTTAGTAAAAGGCGGTAAATTAACCTCTGAAAGAAGAGGCACCTCTTCAATAATGTTCTCACGGAGAATTAAACAACCAAACATTTCACTCAAGAGACATATATCGCCAAGTTCATTTGGGATTAAACCCTTTTTAAAATCATCATCCAATTTAGCAGCCGCTAACAAAAACGTCGCAAATACTGGATGCGACACAAAAACCTGTTCTAACGCAGAAACAATTGTCTTTTGATCACCAAAGACTTGAACTTTGGAAAACTCTGTAGCTAAATAATCTATAGATAAGTGTCGTTCTGAAAGCCTTCGAGTCAACAATCGCCCTTTATGTGGTCCTTCTTGCTTGTCTGCAGCCTCCTTAACTACTTGTCGTACCACACTGGCTACAAGTTGACCAACATTTGAAGCGGGTCCACCAAGTTCAACTTTTTCACCTTGCCCAGTTACTGCCACAGACAAACTATCAGTTATAGTTCCAGTGGCAACATCACCGCTATACCGACT
This sequence comes from Candidatus Bathycorpusculum sp., assembly GCA_009779045.1. Classification (GTDB taxonomy): domain Archaea; phylum Thermoproteota; class Bathyarchaeia; order Bathyarchaeales; family Bathycorpusculaceae; genus Bathycorpusculum; species Bathycorpusculum terrae. The sequence goes on from WREZ01000001.1 coordinate 20,043, forward strand.
GCGGATATCATAATCATTCATTGCGGCAGTTTTAGCCTCTGTCGCGGTTAAAAATAGACTAACAAGACAACTATCAGTTGGGTTAGCATTTAAGATAACTATCATGTTAATTGTTCCATGTGTGTAGTGGTTGCTCTCTATGGTTTCACCTGCAGATTCACCATGTCGCCATCCTGCAGTGGCTATAGCAGTTATTGTTATATCGCCTATTTGGCGTGTTGCCATAGATAGGTTTTGGATTTTTGCGGCTGTGAGCATAGCGATGTAGTTATTTGTGATTTGTAGGTTTTTTTGTGCGTCATATACTAAGTTCATGGGATCATCGTGGAGGTGTTTGTCGTTATAATCATCGGGTACAGAAACGTTTAGGATAGCGTTGACTTTTTTGTAGCCGCCATTATAAATGCCTGAGCTTATGGTGGTTAGAGGTGTGTCGCTGATTATGGCCACTATGTTGTCTTTTGTTACTATTTTTGCAGATGATCCGGGTATGAGGTGTTGATTCATTTTGTCACGCTGTATTTGTGTTTAGGTTTGCTGGATTTAAAATGTTTTGTAACAATGCTGATTTTGTGTTAATTTATCGTTTTTAGTTATTTGTCAACAAGTTCGTTTTTGATGTTTTGTTCAGAGCGTATTTTTTTTTGGTTTTATCGATAATATGGATAATATTAAATAAAAGGCAAAAGTATGGGTTATGAGGAAAAGATATGAGCCTTGATCCAAAAGAATACATGCATCTTGTTTTGGAAGCTAGGAGTTTAATAAATAGGGTTATTAGACATAATTTAGGGGATGGTGTTTTATTTTCTGCGGGGACAGATACCTCTATTATTGTTTATGAGGCTATAAAATATAGGTCTGATCTTCCAACGTTAACTGTGGCGTTTAAGCAGGGTGATCCTAAAGATGCGCAGTATGTTAAAATGATGGTTGAATTTTTGAAGCTTAGGAATCAACAAACGTGTGTTTTTGATGTGAAAGAGGCTTTAGAAAGTGTGCCCAGAGTTGTTAGGGCGTTGAAGACTTTTGATCCTATGGATGTTAGAAATAGTATGTCTATTTTTATTGGTTTGACTTGTTTAAAAGAGAGGGGTTTTTCTAAGATTTTTACGGGTGATGGGTTAGATGAGCTTTTTGGTTATCCTTGGCAGTTTCATCTCTCTGAGGAGGAGTTTTGTAGAAAGCAATTGGATATGTGGGCTGAGATGAGTTTTAGCAGTATTGCGTTGTCAAAGTCGTTAGGGATTGAGGTAAAGCAGCCGTATCTTGATTTTGAATTTATGGATTGGGCAAAAAAGTTGCCGATAAAAGTTAAAATTAACATGTATAATAATGAAAAATATAGTAAATGGTTATTGCGTAAGGCCTATGAAGATATATTGCCTCATGATGTTGTTTGGAGACCTAAAGCACCGCTTGAGACAGGAACAGGGACAGCTGCGTTAAACACTGTTCTTGAGGATCAATATACTAATGTTGAATTTGTAGAAAAGAAAAAAGATATTTTGGAAACGGATGATGTGCAAATTCGAGATAAAGAACATTTGCTCTACTATGAAGCGTTCAGAAAAATCTTTGGCAGACCATCAGAAGTCTTTGCAGATTCAACAAGTAACAATGCAAAAAAGTGTCCACAATGTAGCGGTTATGTTAAGACCAGAATTCAGTTCTGTCGAATATGTGGAGCCTACCCCGTTTAAACTTTATTTTTGAACCTTTTTCAAAAAACGTAATTAACAAGAAATAGAAAAATATTTTTCTGTCACAATAACCAAACAATATTAAAGCAGGCAAGTCTATTTTTTAACAAAGATTTAATTCCTCAAAATGAGGTTTGTAAATTAATACTATTAGGAGAAAAATATAGGTGGCAAATCTATCTCAGTTAAAGGCAACAATGGCAATATCAGTTTTTCTTTCAGTATTCATATTTGGACTTTTCATATTTGCAATCATTTACGTATTAGAACTAGGCATGTTAACAGGATTGTTCATAGCATTTGGTTGCTCAGCTCTATTTATCTTGTTTCAGTTTGCAATTGGCCCATCTATGGTGGCTATGTCAACAAAACTAAAATATATTAAACCCGGCGAGCACCCATGGCTTGAAGAGACTGTTAAAGAACTATCAGATAAAAGTGGTCTGCCTATGCCTAAACTTGCAATTGTACCCAATAATACTCCTAACGCGTTTACGTTTGGCAGAACTAAAAACAGTGCCACACTAGCAGTACATGAAGGATTATTACGTCAACTAAATCAAGGAGAAATTCGCGGTGTAATAGCCCATGAACTTGGCCACATAAAACACAAAGACTACGTTATAATGACAATACTTTCAGCTCTACCATTAATTGCATACATGATTGCACAAGGAGCATTATTTGCAGGCACAATGTCAAACATGGGAAGAAGAAACCAAAAAGACAACAGCGGCGCAATACTACTAGTAATAGGAATAATAGCATTTCTAGTATACATTATAACTTTCTTAATTGTTATGCGACTTAGCAGATTACGAGAACATTTTGCAGACGCCTACGCAGCATATGTTACCAACTCACCCCACGACTTAGAAAGCGCCTTAGCTAAAATCACTTATGGACTATCAATTTCTCCAAAACCAGCAGAAGGTGCAAGAGCATTCTACATAGGAGACCCCGCAACAGCAAAACAAGAAATAAAACGCATAATGGAAAACAAAAACAAATACGACCTAGACAACGACGGCGTACTAGATGAAAGAGAACTACAATTAGCAATGGAAAAAGAGTCACATGACACATGGTCACAAATAAATAGCATGTTTGCAACCCACCCACCAACATTCAAACGCATACTACTACTAAAAGAAATAGAAAAAGAAATAGA
>WREZ01000002.1 GCA_009779045.1 Candidatus Bathycorpusculum sp.
CCATTTTTACACTTCTCAAAACGTGTACAACCGAAAGCACACACACTTTGTGCACATGTTAACGTTTAGTCTTATCATTATTATCAGGTAAATCTATTGGTGGTAAACCGGTTTAGTCCGTAACATGATTGATTTGCTATTTGTCGGGAGGTTACTTGTGTGAGTGTTAAATTTATATTAATCGAGGTTGAAAAAAGTGTGGTCTGGTTGTAAAATTGAAATAGTTGTGTTGCGTTTTTGTTTTTGTTGTTTCAGTGTTTGAACACTTGAAGAGATGATATTAACTATGAAAAATGATGAGGTAAATATTCCTAAGACTATGTCAACTCAGCATCCTGATAACGTAAATGTGCCTGAATGGTGTAAAGCTCCAGTAATTGATGGTAACGCCGAAGTATTTGAGGCATATTACGCTTATGAAACGTTGGGCTGTCAAGAAGTCATGTGGGATAGTGAGGGCAAAGATGTAGATACTCGTGTTCTTCGTAAATTAATGGATAAACACTGGAAGTTCTTTGAAAATCGTCTTGTAGGAAGAGATGAATTTCTAACTTACCGTATTCCTAACCCTAGAATTGAAGCTATAGAAAAAAAAGTCGTAACAGAAACCCTTCAAAACATTCCCATGGCATATGATGCTGCAACAAGTTTCTACAAAAAAGATGTTACACCAATATTTGAGGTCATTTTACCTTTCACAACAGATGGCAAAGAACCAATTTGGTTATATAATTACTATAAAAACGCTATAGTTCATGATGAGGAAGCTCTATTAGATGAAAACACTCAAGCTAAAGAGTGGGTAGGCACAACAAACCCAAAAAACATCAATGTCATACCACTAGTTGAAGACTATAAGAGCATATACAACGTTGATAACATCATAAAACCTTACATTAAAGCAATCAAACCTAAACACATGCGTGTATTTATAGCCCGCTCAGATCCAGCATTAAACTATGGTTTAATCTGTGCAGCTGTACTCTCAAAAATTGGACTCTACAAACTCAAAAAACTCGAAAAAGAAGAAAATATAAACATACACCCCATTCTGGGTGTCGGCTCTAAACCCTTCCGTGGACACCTCTCACCCACCAATATAGAACCGTTCTTACAAGAATACAAAGGTCTCTCAACAGTCACCGTTCAATCCGCAGCACGATATGACTACCCACTTGAACAAGTACAAGAACTTGTAAAAACATTAAACACACGCCTACCAAACGGAGAACCAGACCCAATCTCACCTCAAGAAGAAAAACTACTTGATCAGGTACTTGAAAAATGCAAAAAACAATACGAGTGCGTCGCTGAAGTACTAGCCCCCCTCGTAAACTGTCTCTCACCATACGTACCACAACGTCGAGCAAGAAAATTACACATCGGCCTATTTGGTTACAGTCGAAGCGTCGCAGGAGTAAGTCTACCAAGAGCCATACCATTCGCAGCCGCACTCTACAGCATAGGCGTTCCACCAGAATTCATAGGCGCAAAAGCCCTTGAAGACCTAACCGAAACAGAATACAACACACTAAACAAAACATACGTAAATCTAAAACATGATTACAACAGCGTCGGCGGCTACGTCAGCTGGGAAAACGTAAACATGTTAATGGAAATGCATCCACGCGTTGCCAAACGAGCAGGCATGAACGTTGATACACTACGACTTGCCCTAACCCGCATCCTAGCAGACCTCAAAACAGTAGAAGAAAAAATGGACACCAAACTAGGCCCACGAACATTAGAACACCGAAAACACGAAAACTTTACAAACAACTTTTTAATCAACTACCTCGAAGGAGAAGAAACAGAAGCACGAAACGCACTAATCGAAGCAGCAAAAATCAGACGCTGTCTAGGCTAAAATAAAAAAACCCAATACTCCTATCTTTTAGTGAAAAAACGTTAAAACCATAAAAACGTTATAAAAAGACTAACTTGATCCAAAGTTTTATGATTAACAGAAGAAGGATAGTTACCCCATTTGCTTTAGGCATAGGGGTAACTGACAAATCCGTTTCGCGAGGGACTCGTAACACTTAATTATGTTTAGCGCTTAAAAAATGCTTTGATCCAAAAGAGTGTTTCAACAAACTTATGGATTTAACCCCAAATATGGGATAAAGAACATTGTTTTTAATGTGGTTATTTTTGTTTGAGCATTGTTGTGGTGTTGCTCCTTACCGTAATGCAATGGTTATTTTTTGGACAGTTTTTTGGTATATGTTGTTTGTTGTTTAGTTTAAGAAACTAATTTAAGTTTGAGTGGTTGTATAGCGTTTAGTGTGTGTATATTCTATTGATATTAGGAGGTTGCTGCGTTGAGCAAGGAAGACTTTACTGTTTCGGAGCGTGTAGTAGAAGACGATGCTTCAGTAGTAGCGCAGCCTCCGTTATCGTCTGATGAGATTTTACATAAGCCTGTAAGCGAGTTGCTTTCACGTTTAAAGGCGTCTTTAAATGGTTTAAGTGCTGAGGAAGCTGAGAGTCGTCTTGAGATTTATGGACGAAACGAGTTAGCAAAAAAGCATAAGCACTCTCTAATAGTTGACTTTTTATTACATTTTAAAAGTCCGCTTGTAATTATTTTAATCGTTGCTGGTTTGATTTCAGGGTTTTTAGGTGAGATTTCTAACGTTATTATTATTTTTACCATTGTCATAATTAGTGTTATTTTGGATTTTTATCAGGAACATAAGGCTGAAAACGCGGCTGAAATGTTAAAGGAGGCTGTAACTACGACGGCTACAGTGACTCGGGGTGGAGTAAAACAGGAAATTAAACTTCACGATGTAGTACCAGGCGATATAATTTATCTTTCTGCAGGTGATATAACTCCTGCTGATGCACGAGTAATCTCTGCTAAAGACCTCTTTGTTAACCAGTCCACTTTAACAGGTGAGTCCTTTCCTGTAGAAAAAACTCCTGCGCCCTTAAAGGCTAAGAATCCTGCTGTTACTGACTGGAATAATTATCTTTTCATGGGCACCTCTATTGTCAGCGGCACCGCCTCTGCTCTAGTTGTTAAAACAGGTGGATCCACTGAATATGGTAAAATTGCTCGCAAACTAGTTGAAAAAGCCCCTGAAACTGAATTTGAAAAAGGCATAAAACATTTTGGCTTTTTTATGATGCGCATTACCATTCTTATGGTTATTCTAATTTTTATGATAAATGCTTTTCTTCACCCAAATAGCGCAGGCATTTTAAACGCGTTACTTTTTGCTGTAGCATTAGCCGTTGGTTTAACACCTGAATTGTTACCTATGATTGTAACTATTAACCTCTCCCGTGGTGCTATTGTAATGTCTAAAAAAGGGGTTATTGTCAAACGTTTAGCCTCTATTGACAACTTTGGCAGCATGAACGTGCTATGTACAGATAAAACAGGCACCCTTACAGAAAACAAAATTACTCTGGTCTTACATGTAAACCCTGAGGGTAATGATGATGATAAAGTACTGTTGTATAGCTATCTTAACAGTTTTTATCAAACTGGCCTAAAAAGCCCAATGGACGAGGCTATTCTTGTTCATGAAAAAATTGACATATCAGACTATCAAAAAATTGATGAAGTACCCTTTGACTTTGTCCGTAGACGAGTAAGCATAGTCGTAGAAAATGATGGCCAAAGATTCTTTATAAGCAAAGGTGCTCCTGAAGAAATCCTAAAATGTTGTGCCTTCTGCGAATTAAACGGGTTACCTGTTGACTTAACAGAAGAATTGCGCCAGAGAGCAGAACAAAAATATTATGATCTAAGCGCTGAGGGCTTTCGCGTTTTAGGCGTAGCATACAAAAAACTAAAAGAAGAAAAAACCATTTACTCCGTTAATGACGAATGCGACATGGTCTTTATGGGCTTTATGGCCTTCCTTGATCCACCTAAAGAAACCGCTAAAGACTCTATACGCTTACTAACACAAGCAGGTATAGAACTAAAAATTTTAACAGGCGACAATGAACAAGTCACACGCAAAACATGCGAATCCCTAGGGTTTGAAATAAAAGGCATAACTCTAGGCAATACTATAAGCCAAATGTCAGACGAAACTTTAGCACGCGTAGTCGAAGAAGCTAACGTATTTGCCCGAGTCACCCCCGCCCAAAAAGAAAAAATAATCGCACTACTAAAAAGCAACGGCCACGTAGTCGGCTTCATGGGTGATGGCATAAACGACGCCCCCTCACTAAAATCCTGCGACGTAGGCATATCCGTCAACAACGCCGTAGACGTCGCCAAAGAATCTGCCGACATCATTTTGCTCAAAAACGATTTAACAGTTCTATCTGAGGGAGTACTAGAGGGCCGAAGAACCTTTGGCAACACCATGAAATACATCATGATGAGCGTAAGCAGCAACTTTGGCAACATGTTTAGCTTCCTAGGCATATCCCTAATCCTACCCTTCTTAGGATACGCCTTCCTACCCTTATTACCCATCCAAATCCTCCTAAACAACCTACTCTATGACATCTCACAATCATCCATTACAACAGACAACGTTGATACTGAATACATCGAAAAACCCAAACGATGGGACATAGACTACATAAAAAGCTTCATGATGACCCTAGGCCCAGTCAGCTCCCTATTTGACTTCCTAACATTCTTTATAATGCTCTACTTCTTCCTACCATACGTAACAACAACACAACAAGAACCTCTATTCCAAACCGCCTGGTTCGTAGTCTCCCTAGTAACCCAAACACTTATTGTCTTTGTCATCCGCACACGGCACGCACCCTTCTGGAAGAGCAAACCAGGAAAATACCTAATCCTTAGCAGCATAGCCCTAACCGCCATAGCCATACTTATCCCATTCACAGAATTCGGCAGAGACTATTTCCACTTCATCCATTTCCTAGACATACCCTTAGATTTAACAATCAAATTCTTTGCCGCACTCGCAGGCATAGTATTAGCCTATTTCGCACTAGCTGAAGGCGTTAAAAGATGGTTCCATAAACGCAATTCCTACTATGTCGAACAACTATTAGTACCCAAAAAACGAGGACTCTACTTAAGCAGACGTGCTCGACTCGTGCAAGAAATCATCGCTGTCATATGTCTACGAGACGAGGACGAAATAACATTTGACTCACTAATAGACAATCTAAAACGAGCCCTCAAATACCACATAAACAATAATGCCGTAGTCCACAACCTAAACCACCTTCACAGCGCAGGACTAATCAACGTAGACTGGGACACACGCACCATACAAAGACAAGGCACAATAAATGAATACGTCACAGAATACGTAGCCACTCGAACTATATGGTCAATGGTCAACAAAGACTGGGAACGCATAAACAAAGCCATAATAGACCGATACGGCAAAACAAACACAGAATACGCTCACCTATTCAAAAAAACACGAAAAACACAAAAAACAACAATAACACCAACAACAAACTAAAAACAGTCTCCACGCCATAAAAACGCAAAAAAATTACGTTTTTACTATCCTTATTGTCAAACCCTACATGTTTTTAGAACATGGACCTTTATACAAAAAAAGCAAAAAAATGTTATGCAATTAACATTATATTAACTGCTACGTTAGTTAACTTCTTACATGCACTCTTTTACTAATTTGTTAATAATATTGACTAACTGGAACTCTTTTGACATAATCTGATCTAGAACTGTTTTGCCGTTAGACGTAATAACATAGGTTTTTCTTGCCCTTTTAGTACTTAGATCCCATTCGCCTTTAATGCATTCAAACTTTTCAAGATCCTGCAATATTGGATAAATTCCACCCGCAGTTGGCTTCCAAAAACCATTAGTTAACTCATTTAAAGACTTCATTATTTCATAGCCATGATGTGGATTTTTATTTAACAAAATTAAAATTGCAATTCTTATGTAGCCCCTTTGTGACTCTTTTAGCCAATCGACAACTTTTGCCTCTACTTGAACATCTTTTACTTGCATATTTTTCGCCAGTTAATATATTCTCTACAAAGCATGTTATATATTATTATGTTATAACACGATACATCCAATAAAGCAATACTACAAACTAACTGATAAACAACCAACAAACAAAACATAAATCACAACAAAAACAACAAACCACCAAACTAACACCTATCCATCATCATAACTCAATCATTCATTCTAAAAACCCTAAAAATAATTCATCTCTTGGCTCTATCTGCCGATTCTTTCTGCATATTAAGCAACTGACTCGCAACATTTACCAATAAAATCATAGTAAAAGCTAAAACAGCAATCCCAATTTTCAACATCAAATCAAAATCAAAATACAAAAGCGCAATAAGCGTAACAACCATTAACCCTAAAACAATCAACTCTTGAACAGTTCCAAACCCTTTTAGCGCATTACCAAAACTCAACATTTTCACCGTCTATATTTAAAATTGCTTAACTCTACTCAAGTATTTAGGGATTACCCATAAAATAACGCTATAAAGGTAAACGTCAAAAATGAGTCAATTATTATTTTTTATCAGTTCTTTTTATCGATGTTTACATTTACCCTACATATTAGGGCACATTGTAAGTATAAGCTTTTATACGTATATGATGACATTTATATTAGAAAGTGTTGTCAAGAGGTTAAAGGACTGAATTGCCACATATTAAAAGAATTGAGTTAAAAGGCTTCAAGTCTTTTGGGCCACAGACCGTAAAAGTAAATCTGGAAAAAGGCTTCACAGCATTTACTGGTCCAAACGGCAGTGGTAAAAGCAACATCATGGATGCTCTTCTTTTTTCCCTTGGCGAATTAAGCACTAAACGAATGAGAGCAGAAAACGCTTCAAAATTAATTTTCCATGGCTCCGAAAAAGGCGGCTTAGAAAAATCCAAAATGGCGAAAGTAATTGTCCAATTTGACAATACAGATGGACTAATGCCCGTAGATACTTCCACCGTTACAATTTCCCGAGAAGTCTACCGTAACAATGGTCAAAGCATTTACCGATTAAACGGTCGACGAATGAGCCGAACACATATTATAGAAACACTCTCAATGGCTGCCATCAGTAGTTTGAGTCAAAATATCATACCTCAGGGTCAAATTACCTATTTAACTGAAGTTAATCCTTTGGGTCGTCGAAAAATCGTCGAAGATCTTATTGGTATAGGTCAATATGATGGGGAGAAAGCTGAGGCAGAAGAAAAATTGCGTTCTGCTGATATTAGTATTCGTACTGCTATGGGTCGAATTGATGAAGTCCAAAAACGTCTTGATGACTTAGAACGTGAACGTAATCAGCTTTCACGATATAATTTTATCCAAGAAGAAACTAAAAAATTCCATGCTATAAAAATTTCAAATGAAATTCTGCAGTTAAACAAAAAGCTTGAAGAATCTAATGTTGATCTGGGGAAAATTCAGGTTCGTGTTGATAAACTTAAAGAACAGCTTGAGCTGCGTAAAAATAAACGTTATGCAATTGAAGGTGAATGGCGTAAGCTTAGTGGAGAAGCTCTCGACGAGGGCGGTATCCAAATTCGTAAAGTTCAAATTGCTATTGGTGAGTTAAATTCACGTTTAACCCCTTTAACAACTCAGATCAATTCTAGTCAATCGAGTCTTGAGGGTTTGAAGAGTATTGCACAAACTTATCAAGTTAGTCATGACTCCATGCAAAATGAGATAAAAGTTAATCGTTTAAAAATTCGTACTTTAAATGTGCAGCGTGAAAAGATTGAAGCGCAAATTGCTGAGAAGGATATTGCTTATGCTGCATTAGCTAAAGAGTCTGCGCAACTTTGGGAGGGCCTTAGTGGTAATAGTCAAAAAGTTCGTGGTGTAGAGTCACAGATAGAGGGCAGTACTAAGCGGTTGGCTTATCTTCGTTCGGAGTACACTAAAGATAAGGCTGCTATGCGAATTTGTGTTGGGCGTCTTAAGAATTTTACAGTACGTAAAGAAAAGTTTCTTGTTAACCTTGCTGAATTAGAAAAGTCACTTGTTGATCTTGAACAGGTGCAGAGTGATCAAAAAGTTCAGTTAAAGAATCTTGAGGTTATTATTAATCGTAAACTTGATCAAAAAGAGTTACTGCAAAAAGACATCGCTAATGCAGAGTCAGTTGCGCGGAAGGCTAAGGATGCTGTTATAGAGTTTGCAACCCAAAAAGATCTTGCGGCAACTATAGCACAAGAAGAAAAAGCGTTGCGCAGTATTGAAGAAATGGGTGATATAGGTGCTATTAACGGTATTTATGGTCGACTTCGTGGTTTAATAAAGGTTGATAAGAATTATAGAAAGGCTTTTGAGGCAGCTGCCACGGGTTGGCTTGACGCGTTAGTGGTAAAAGATGTTGATGCCGCTTTTATGTGTGCTGAAACGTTGCGTCGTATGAAATTGGGCAGAATTAAGATTATACCTTTGCAGGGGGCTGTTTCACAGAAAACAAAAATTGCACCCCTACGTGATGGCGTAATTGGTCAACTTGTAGCTTTTCTTAAGTATGATAAAAAGTTTGAGTTCGCAGTTGACTATGTTTTTGGTGATACCACAGTTGTTTCAAATGATAAAACAGGATTTACGCTTTCAAATGATGGGTATCGCTCCGTAACAGTTAATGGTGATTTATATGAATCAGGCACTTTCGAAAGCGGTTTCTATAGAGCACCTATCGATTTTTCAACAATAATTCCCAGCGAAAACGCGTTAAATAATCTAGGCACTGCTGTAAATACTCTTCAAACACATTTAACACAAAGAAGCACAGATATAACAAATATTGATCAAGAAATTGAAGATGCAAAAATTGAAATGGTCCGCCTTAACGATTTTATCACTACACTAGACCGTGAAGTTGTAAGGCTTAAACGTAGTGTTAAACGTACTCAAATTAATGTTAGACAAACTGAAAAATATGGTGGAAGATTAGAACGCGAAATCGCAGCCTACAAAGGTCACATGAGCTTGTATATGTCTGAACGTAACATAATTAAGAAAGCCATGCAAAAAAGCCATATTGAACTTGTAGAGCTACGCAAAAAAACAGATGTAAGCCACATCCAAGGCTTAGAAGTACAACGAGAAAAAATCGGTGACGCCACAACTACATTAAAACAGCAATTAGGCACCATGAAAACAGATATTTCCACGTTACAGTCAACATTTGATAATGTATTACGTGTAGGATATCAAACAGTAAAAATCCACATATCAAAAACAGGCCAACAACAAAGAAAACTAGAAAAAGAAATTGAAGAAGCAATACAACAACGTGACATATACAAAAAAGAAATTGAAACACTAGAAAAAACACGAGATGAACTCTCCAACACTGTTTTATCTGCACGCGAAGAATCCCAAAAATTTACCACACAAATTGATAATATAGACCATGAATTACGTCGCCTAGATCCAGAACATGTAGAGGCAAACGAATTTCTTAACCAGTTAAACCTAACAATTCAAACCAGTAAATTACAACAACAAACACTACAAATCCGACTGCAACAGTACGGGTTTGAACAAGCCTTTGAAGTTAGCCAAAAACAAGTCGAAGACGCCGACACCTCCATCCGCATGATGCAATTCGAGTTAGAACGAATAGGCGCTATTAACCAATTAGCCATTAGTCATTATGACGATCAAATCGGTCGTTACAGAGAACTCTCCATACGACTAAACGAGTTAGAACGCGAAAAACAAGCCATAGTCACATTCATGGATGAAATCGAAGCAAAAAAACGCAGAGTTTTCATAACAGCATTTGAAAAAATCAACAACAACCTCAAAGACTATTTCGATAAACTAACCGGCGGTGGAACAGCCATACTAAAACTAGAAAACCCAGACGAACCCTTCACCGGCGGCATAGACATGATAGTTCAATTCCCAAACAAACCCGAAATCGTCGTCAGCGGAGCTAGCGGTGGCGAACGCTCATGCGCAGCAGTCGCCTTCATATTTAGCCTAAGAGAATTCACACCCTCAACCTTCTATATCTTAGACGAAGCCGACGCACACCTAGACGCTTACCACACAACAAAACTCGCCGAACTACTACGCGCAGAAGCCGCAAAAACACAATTTATAGTCATTAGTCTACGCCCCGAAATGGTCAACAAAGCCCAAAAAGTCTACGGCGTCTACGAACGAAACGGCATCTCAAATGTCATCACAGCCAAATTCCCACCCGAAACAACCACAAAAGGAGAGCTAACCAAATAATGACCGCACCCCGTTCCTCCAAGTCCCCCTCCGCCTCATCCACTACTACAACAACACCAACCCAAAATGCTCCTTCACGCAGACCATTCTATTTACGCCCACCTTGGAACATCCTTTTCGAACTTAGCAAAATAGAAAAACTCGGTACACCATGGAACATAAACATAGCCTACCTTCTACGCTCCTTTCTCACAGAAATGGACCACACAGGCAAAATAGACTTCCGTGCATCAGGTGTCGCCTTAGACTCATCCGCACTAATATACCTAATGAAATCCAAACTCCTCCTAACCCTAAACGACCCACCCCCACCGGCAGCACAAAAACTTCCCCCAGACTTCATACCACCCCCACTATTCCTACCCCTCCGACACGAATTAACCTCAACAACCATACAACACCTCCTTGAAGTCTTAGACGAAGTTCTAAAAGGTGAAAAACTCTCCCGATTAGACCGCATGGCCGTTCAAACACCTATTCTACCATCAGTTTCAGATCTACTTCCACAATTTGACAGATTTATGGCTGAACTAGAAACTCAAGTTGACCAACTCTATGCATTATTGGTAGAAAAAGTCCACGGTCAGGGCATTATTGACTTTTCAACCCTAACTAAAGGCGCAACACGTATAGAAGCCTTAAGAATGTTCATTTACCTACTTTTCCTAGCACAAGACGGTTTAGTAAGTTTATGGCAAAATGAAGAAACAGAAGAATTATACATCGCAGTGGGGAACCTAAAAGTTGGAAAAGCAAAACAACAATTCAATTGAAACTCAAACAGACGTAGCTGAGCAACCACTACCTAACCAGGTAACTGAAGAGGAACAACAAACAATATCCGCAGATCAGTCAATTACAACCATTGTAGAAACCGAATCTACCGCGGACCAAACCAGTCCGGATCCGATTGATCAAAATGATGTTGAAGATAAAGAAGCTGATGCGGTCCATGCTGCTGAGAAGTTAAAGCATAATTTGGCACTTATTGAAGCCGCCTTATATGTAGCGGGAAAGCCTTTGGATATAAACGTTTTATGTCAAGTTGTTGGCAGTCGCTCTAAAAAGAGAGTAAAAAAGTATGTTGATTTTGTTATAAAAGGCTATGCTGATAGGGATTCGCCTTTGGAAATTTTGGCTTTAAAGGATGAACGTTATGTTTTGCAGGTTAAGGCTGAGTTTACTCCGCTTATAAAGAAGCTGGTGGATAGGCCTTTGCTTTCGTCTGGTCCTCTTAAGACTTTGTCTTATATTGCGTTTAGGCAACCTATTACTCAGAAAAGGGTCATTGAAGTTCGTGGGCAGCATGCTTATGGTCATGTGAAATTGTTAAAGGATATGGGGTTGATTATGTCTGATCGTGTTGGGCGTTCAATGGCGCTTAAGACTACAGATTATTTTGCGGACTATTTTGGGTTAACTCAGGATACTTCTGCTATGAAGCGTGAGTTGAGACGTATTTTTGGTGATGTAGCTAAGGAAGTAGAGCAAACTTAAATGGATATGTTTATATGGAAATTAACCGTTAGTGACTACGCTAATTAAAAGGAATGCAGAATAATGTCTACTCATAGCAGTTTACGCAAAAGAAAACTATCAGGCGGTAAAAAAAGAGTTTATCGTACGAAAAAGAAGTACGAAGCAGCGGGCTATCCTGCTGAAACAGTTCTAGGGGAACCAAAACGTAAAATCACCCGAAGCTTAGGCGGTAACATAAAAGTTAAAGCCTTAACAGAAAATTTTGTCTCCGTAACTGATAAAAGAACAGGACAAACCCAAAAGGTAGAAATTCTCCGTGTAGTTCGAAACGGTGCAAATGTTGACTACAACCGTCGAGGTGTCATAACTAAAGGCACAGAAATTGACACAACACTTGGTCACGCAAAAGTAACCAGCAGACCAGGCGCAGACGGAGTCATAAACGCTGTTCTAATCGCTGGCAAAGAAAAACAATAAAAAATATTTTTTTAATATTTTTATTTTCTATACTTATGTAATTGTTTTTGTTGTTCTGCTTGCTGTTGTTGTTTTATAGTTACAAGTTGGTTTGCAAGTTTTAGAATTATTTGTTCTTTTGGTTCTTTTTTCTTTACAGTGAGCATGCCCATTTTTACCCAAGGCGTTTTAGGATAACCCGCTGTTGGGTTAATGTCGTTTTGTAATCCAAGTTTGTCAGCGGCCTCTTTGAGCTCTAAAACTTTAGGACTAAATACTGCCATATTTTTAGGAACCCGTCTACCTTCGCTTTTGCTTTTTCCAACATCAAAGTAGACCGGCCAAATTATTGCATTATCTGATTTTCGCATTTTTCTTTTCCTTCTGTCCTATTTATGGGTATAATACGCTACCAGTTTTTGGTCAACAACATTATCTACTCGTGTAAACCCAAATCGTTCAAACTGTATAACCTTGTCTGGCTTTAATTTTTTGCTTTCACTTTCCGCAAAACCCGTTATCATTTGAGCGTTCTGCAATACTATTTCACAGTAAATTTCTGTGCCCTTTGGAATCCAGTGAATAATTGGAGCCTTAATTTTTCTCACATCCTCATAGGATTCGCTTAAGTATTTAGCTTCAACCGCTAATATTTTAGGTTCAACCGCGTCAATAGTTGTTTGTTTATCAACTTTTGTAACTTCTATGTTAAAGAGTTCCATGAACCTAATAGTTTTGCCTGCCTCCATGAGTGTTACGTCTTTTTTAGAAACCCAAAAACTTGCAGACGCTTCATCTCCTTTGTTGGGCATTATAGTGTATTCTCGAAAACCGCGTTCAGGTTTTTCTGGATATAAGGGCAGTTTTGATGTGAATTCTTTAGGCATTTCTTTAACTTTAAGTTCAATAGGTTCAGATACAAAAAAGTATCTATCACTGGAGGCATCCAAAATTTTACGATTATGCGAATATAGATTTTCCCAGCTTAACGTAACATCATTAGCCTTTATTCCCACATCAATGATCATTTTTTTAATAGCCTCAGATGTAATTCCCCGTTTACGCAAAGCTGCAAACGTGCCAAGACGAGGGTCATCAAACCCTGCATATGTTCCCTCTTTAACACCTGCAATAATTTTGGATTTACTCAAAAACGCGTCTGTAATTTTAAGTCTGCCATAATGTATAGCCTCTGGATATTCCCATCCGAGAGCTTGATACATGTATTTTTGGCGTATCATGTTAGTGTAGTGTTCTTTACCGCGAATAATATGGGTCATACCCATTAAATGGTCATCTATACCTGCGGCCAAATTGTAAAGCGGCCAAAGAGTATATTTACTGCCTACACGTGGATGGGGATACTTTTTAGTATCAATAATACGTAGTGCTGGCCAATCACGAACCGCTGGATTAGGGTGATCCAGTTCTGTTTTTACCCGTACGACTGCCTGTCCTTCCTTGTAGTCACCGTTTAACATTTTATGCCAACGATCCAACTGTTCTGTAGCTGATAAGCCACGACATGGACAGGCTTGTCTTGATAAGGTTATTTTATGAAAAACCTCTTGTTTACACTCACAAACATAGGCAGCGCCTAAATTTACAAGTTTTTCTACATGCTCATAATAGATAGATAATCTATCACTTTGAATGTATTCTTCATCTACTTCTACACCTAACCATTTTAAATCTCTACGAATGCTTTCATAAAATTCTAAGGCTGGTTTTTTGATTTTAGGATCAGTGTCTTCAAAACGAAGAATAAATTTACCCTTATACATACGCGCATATTCATGACTAAGCACAATTGCTCTAGCACTACCCAAATGCAACACACAATCAGGGTTAGGAGAAAATCTTGTGATGATTTGTGTATACTTGTCTACGTTAGGTAGACTAGCGAGTTTTTTTTCTTCAGGTTTTTCTTTCTTTTGTGTTTCCGGCCAATTTTGCTCTACAATAACCTTCTGTTCAGCTAATGAATAACTATTAACCTCTTCTACAATACTGTTAATTACTACAGATAACTCTTTAACGCCTGATCGTAGATCTTGTCTTTCTCCAAGAACCTTTCCAACCATAGCGCCTGCTTGTGCTTTACCATCATGCGAAACGGCGTTAAGCAACGCTGCCTTTCGAATTAATTCTATAAGATTTTTATCTTGTTCAAGCGCCAAATCTTTTACACTCACTAAATGTTACATGTCGCGTTTAATCAAGAATTCGGAGAACGCTTGTAATTTTTCCTTAGCCTCAGGTGTAGGCAACAAACAATTTACCTCATTCCAACTCTCAGTTACCATTTTTTGTGCCGTCTGCGCAGTGTACTCAATAGCCGTATACTTTTGCATAATAGCAATTGCCTCATCCCGCAACGCTTGAGCGCTAGTGTGCATATCAAGAATTTCAACAAGTCGCTTCCTATCTAACTCATTGGCGTTTTTAAGCGTATAAATTACCATAAGAGTACGTTTACCCTCTGTAATATCTTGACCCACTCCACCTTTCTTTTTAGCAAATTCTTGACCTGTTAAATCCAAAATATCATCCTGCATCTGAAACGCAACCCCTATACTCTCTGCGAAACGTCCCAGTTTTTCTACTAAAGTTTTTTCTGCACTAGAGATAACCGCCGCCATTTTCGCTGCCATACGCGCTAAAGTACCCGTCTTATAGGCACACATCTGCAAATAATCTGCTTCCGTAACATTATTAGCATTAGCTAACCCTCGATGCCACGCAATATCCATAGCCTGCCCCAAACTAAGATTAATCATCTCTTGCACATAAACCTCATAAACACCACAAAGCACCTCAGCAGACAACTTTACATCCTTTGTCATCAAAGACAACAAAGGCATATAATACATGGCATTACCCACATTAACAGAAATATCTAATCCATACACCTTATAAGTACAAGGTTTACCACGACGCAACTCTGAGGTATCTTCTATATCATCAATAACCAATGTACCGTTATGAATAACCTCAGGAATAACAGCAAAATCTATGTAATCATCCTCATTTTTACCCAACGCTTTACAGATAAGCAAAAACAAAGCCGGGCGCCAACGCTTTCCCCCTCTATCTAACATATCCCAAATAGGATCTGCTATAGCCTTATCCATAGTCTCCAAATTATAACTATACATAGGCGGAATAACTTGAAAAAGAATTGAATCCTTAGCAAATTTACGAGGAAGATACTTCTCAATAACCTTATCAATTAACAGAGCCTTGTCTTCAAGAAAACCTTCAATATCCAATTAACATACGCCCCTTCGTCTATGCGCATAACCCTCTATACTAAAACCCCTTATTTTTAACCACTCCGCAGACTCCCCACAAATAACCATGGGCACTTCCACTAAACCTGACACATTTTCAACACCCACAAGAAACAACACATTTTTCAACTCATTAAGGATACCTGCCAAAAACTGTTCAGTCTCTTTACTACTCCTAACAGCTGTTTCTAATACCGGCTGAATAATACCTGCCAAACTAGCACCCAAAGCTAACGATTTAGCCACATCCAATCCACTACGAACACCACCCGACGATATAACAGGTAACTTTGCAGACTCTACAGACTCTACAACACTTACAACAGTTGGAATACCCCAATCCCAAAACGCCGCACCTAACTGCTGCTCCCCACGAAAATACTCCACCGCCGCAAAACTAGTCCCACCCACACCACCAACATCAATAGCACTTACACCTGCATCCTTTAACACCTTAGCATCTTCAGCACAAATACCCGCACCCGTCTCCTTAACAATAACAGGCTTATCTAACTCACCTGCAATCTCAGCAATCTTTGCCAAAACACCCTTAAACACCGTCTGCCCCTCCGGCTGAACAGCCTCCTGTAACGCATTAAGATGAAACGCAACCGCATCAGCATCTATCATCTCAACAACTTTACGAACCTCTTTTAAACCATAACCATGAACAAGCTGAACACCACCAAGATTAGCAATCAAAAAAGCATTTGGCGCATATTTACGCGCAACCGCAAAAGTCCGCTCAAGAGCAAAATTCTCAACAGCCGCCCTCTGACTACCAACACCCATACCCAAACCCAACTTTTCAACAGCTATAGCAATGTTCTGATTAATTTTAACAGCCTCTTCTGTGCCCCCAGTCATAGCACCAACAATTAATGGTGCTAAAAAAGTTTTATTCAAAAAAGAAGTTGAAAGGTTAATATCTTCACGATTAACCTCTGGCAGAGCCCGATGAACAAATGTTACATTCTCAAACCCTGCAGTTACTTTCCTTGCTTGCGCTTTCTTTTCAAGACAAATTTGAATATGTTCTGCTTTCCTTTGTTCAGTTTTATGGGCAGCCATTTTACGTCTTCTCTATTACAGTACCTAACACACTTTGGTCTGTTAAGGCTCTGTAAATAGATAAGCTTTTTGTGGCTCCAGTCACCGTGACAGGTATACCCGCTTCAACAGCTGGGATAAGCTCAGCAATTTTACCTGCCATACCACCGGTAACATCTACCCCTTCAGCTTTTCCAAGCTTAGGTTGCAACGCCTTAAGCTCTGCAAGATTCAAATGCTTTATAGGTTTAGCATCCGGATTAACTTTCGGATCCGACTCAAAAATACCATCCGTATCAACACCTACTACAATCTTTTGAGCATTATACTTTAATGCCAGATAAGAAACCAGTTGATCACCACTAAGAATGGTAAAACCAAGTTTTTCATCCATAACCGCATCACCATACAACACCGGAGTAAAACTTAGTTTACTCATAGCCATAAGAGCGGACTCATCAAACACTTTAATTTTCCCGCCATCTGTAACCACACAATTTACTGGTGCAACACTAACAGCTGGAATCTCATGTAAAATAAGCGCATCCATAACAAGCCCATTAAGCACCGTCATCATATGATGTGTCTCAGCGCAACCAAACTTTTGCGCTAAATCATTTTCCCTATAACCATCCTTAATACCATACTTTGCAGCGGATGGATGGCCAAAACTACCCCCGCCATGAACTATAATTAAATTATCCAAATCAGCGCGTTTAATCTCTTCACCCATACGATTAATTAATTCACTTCTAGGACTTGCCTCCTCAGCCTTATTAGTAATAGCTGAGCCACCAAGTTTCAATATGATAGGACGTGCATCATTCATTGCAATCATTACCACACAATCTAAATCGAGACACTTAATTAATTTTACACTACTTAAAGCTTTAAACTAACCTGCACTATAAAACCAATACAACATATCAAAATAACGTGAAAATGTCTGTACAACACTGAACAACTACCAAAAAAAAGAAAAACATAAAATACGAACGAATAATCTACATACGTATTATTCCCATACGTCTACAAATAAGTCTCCAAGTCTTAATGTTGTAGTAATAAAATCTGTTTGTAACCTGAATTTCCGTAAGAATTAGCGTAGACACCAAAATATCCTTAGTGATTCTAAAGTTTTATTGAATTAAATATTTGTGTCCTAATATTTTTATGATTTTGGTTTTTTATCGACTTAATTTTCTGTCTACGCTAATTTTAGCGTAGACGTAAGACGAGTTAAA
>WREZ01000003.1 GCA_009779045.1 Candidatus Bathycorpusculum sp.
GGTACTGCCATCTATGAGACAATGATGTCACTAATCACTACGTGGGACAAACAAGGCTTAGATACGTTTGAACAAATGAAAACCTGCCTCATCAACAACTGGATAAAGAGCTGAATACATACATATGATTTTGGTAACGGTAGAATCTCAACAGGGCAAATAGTCACATGGATCAGTATGAACAGCAGAGGTACATGGGCATATCTTTGGATAGCTGGTGGCACGACCATGTATGCGCTTGACGCAAAAACAGGCGATCCTATATACAACATGACCAACGTTCCAAGCGGAACAATTTACTTTGGCCCAAGCGGTGAAATGCTAAAATACCAACTTGTCGACTACGGAACTACAAGCAATCCAAATTACAGACTATTGCAGTGGAACTCTAGTTATGTCGTAGAATACGGGAAAATCGGTTCTCAGGATGCATGGGGCAGCCAAGTTCAAGCCAGAGTATACGATGCAACAGAAAGAGGTTATGACCTTAATGTTTCAATAGGTACAGGAGCAGCATTAACAGGAAACATAATATATGCATTCCCAGAAGACCGCATCATTATTGGCAGATTCACAAAAGACAACATAACTCTTTCAGCAATCAATCTTAAAGAGGACTCTAAGGGTCAAATGATATTTTCTAATATTAATTGGCAGGCACCTGACAAACTAGAAAGTATTGAAGCTGAAACTTATACTCAATCAACAGGGTCAGCAATAAGTCAAGAGGATTATGTAATTACTTTCTGGGTAAAGAACAGCAGAATTAACTACGCATTCAGCTTAGAAACAGGGAAATACATGTGGGCAGGGACACAACAAACTTATGCCGACGCATGGGTAGCAGGCAGTTTAGGCGGTCAGAATGTTATTGTATACAATAAACTCATTTCAGTCGCTGCAGGCGGTATTGTATATTGCCGCGATATCAAGACAGGTGAACTACTTTGGACGTATGAAGCAGACGATAAATACACAGAGTCTTATTTGGCACCAAACTGGTGGGTTAGACCACAATTTGCTTCATGCGGCATAGTCTATTTTGGTCATGAAGAACACTCACCACAAGAGCCTAAACCAAGAGGATCACCATACTTTGCACTTGACGTAGAAACTGGCGATGTAGTTTGGAGGATAGATGGAGCATTCCGTCAGACACAATGGGGCGGTCGTTCAATGCTTGCAGACAGCATCATCATTACTCAAGACACATTTGACCAGCAGATTTGCGCAGTTGGTAAAGGTCCAAGCGCAATGACCGTTACATCACCTGACATTGCAGTAACAGCAGGCACACCATTTGTAATCAGAGGAACAGTTATGGATATTTCACCAGGCACACAAAGCAATGCAATACAATTACGATTCCCCAACGGCGTCCCAGCAATAAGCGATGAAGATATGAGCGAATGGATGCTTCACATCTACAAACAATTTGAAAAACCAAACGATGCTAAGGGCGTTGATATAGATATTTGGGCGTTTGATCCAAACGGTAATGAAGTACACATAGGTGAAACAGTAAGCGATCCATCAGGCAAGTTCTCTTATACATACACACCAGACAAAGAAGGCGACTATGAAATCTTTGCATACTTCACAGGATCCAAATCATACTACGGCTCATACGCAAAAACAGACATGACTGTAATGGCGGCTCCAGAACAAATAATACAAGAAACACCACCATATGAATGGTATATTGTTGGCATGGGCATTGCAATTATCGCAGTTGTTCTTATCGTTGGTCTGTTGAATAGAAAGAAGTAAATAAGCAATATAAACTAAAATATCCCCTTCTTTTTTATTTAATCTATTGCATCTCCAAAGTATCTTTAGAAATAGACAGTTTTTTTTACATATAAATATAAATAACTCGTACTTAATTAAATTCAAATAAAAAAGCACATACATTATTAAAAATAATGTTTTATTATGAAACAACAGCACACTATTTTTTTTTTTTTTGCTCATATTAAAACAAACATCAATATTGAATTTATTAAAAATATATACATAAAAAGCATGTTAACAATATAAGATAGTTAACTGTAAACATTGTCATGGAGAATAAAAAAATGAACATATTTAAAAACAGATTAATAACTTCGACGATATCAGTGCTACTAATTCTCTCTTTTGCTATATCTATGATTGCAATACCTACCGCAAGTGCACAAACTGAAAGAGTAACTTTTCCGTTTGTTGACCCAATACCAAATAAAGCAGGTGTTGGCCAAAATGTGCTAATTAACTTTGGTATACTAAATCAACTAAACAGGGACGGTGATGGTTGGAATGTTACTTTGGTGATTACTGATCCTGATGGTAAAGTTGAGAAAGTTGATCGTATGACTTGGTCTACAGGCACAGTCGGCTATGGCTACACTCCAACAAAAGCAGGAAACTACACACTACAAACACAGTTCAAAAACGTAACATACGCAGGTAACAAATACGCCTCCAGTGAAAGCGGAAACGTTACCTTAGAGGTATTCACTGATTGGTACAAACCTTGGCATCCAGGCCACAGTCTTCCAGTAGATTACTGGTCAAGACCTGTTGACTCACAACTACGCGAATGGCACATTCTTATGGGCAGTTGGCTAAAAGGAGCCAGCGGAACAAACCATGGTTCTGAGTTATATACTCAAGCCCTGTATAATGAAGGCCCTGAAAGTGCACACATCTTGTGGAGCAGACCTATTGGTGATACTAACGGCGGTTTAGCCGGTGGAGAAAATCAGGCAGCTTACCAAAATGGTGACGCATATGAAGGCAAATTTGGCAGTGCAGTTATCATCGCAGGTGTTCTATACTACAACAGAGGCGGAAGCTACAACCAAGCTTCAAACATAAACGGTACCGTAGGAAGCGCTACAAATAATCTAGGCGAACCTCAAGACCCACAAAACGGTGCTAATCCAGGTCGCCAGAGAAACACTATTGTCGCTATTGATTTACGCACAGGTAAAACACTTTGGGAAAAGTCATACAACTTTAACTCCAACAATGATGCAAGAATCACAATGGGACAAATTGTTACATGGTTCTGCCTAAACAACCGTGGTGTTTTCTCGCTTCTTTGGATTGGTAACTCAGGTAACATGTTTGCACTTGAACCAAAAACAGGCGAACTTGTATACAACATGACCAACGTTCCAACTGGAACGATATATTGGGGTCCAAATGGTGAAATGCTAAAATATCAAGCAGTCAACGTCGGAACTACTGTAAATCCAGTTTGGCAACTACGTCAATGGAACTCTAGCTACGTCATACAACAAGGCAAAATAGGCATGCAAGAAAGTTTTGGCAGTCAAATCCAAGGCGTCACATACAATGCAACCATACGCGGATGGGATCGCAATATCACTCTATCAGTTGGAAACTATCTACCAGGTCAAACTACTACTGGAGCCACAGCTAATCAGACAGTTACTCCTATAATTGCTTTTCCAGAGGATAAAGTGGTATTTGGTACCTCCGCACTTCAGGCAATAGACCAAGGTATGGGCATATCCCTTACTGGTGTTAGCATTTCTGAAGAAAGCTTTGGGCAGGTGCTATTTAATCAGCGTAAATGGGCTGCACCTAAAGAATGGGAAGGTCTTGTCGCTGGTATGCAATCAAACTGGGTATCCTACAGTCAGGCTGATCAGGTAGGCATTTTCTGGGTAAAAGAAACTGCAACTAGCTATGCATTTGACTTAGACACAGGCAAATACATGTGGCAAACAGAACCACAAATATATGCAGATTCATGGAGCGACTCACCTACTTACGAAAAAATCATTGCTTACGGCAAACTCTATGAAGCAAGCGTTGGTGGCATTGTATACTGTTACGACATTAAAACTGGCAACTTAGTTTGGGAATACAAAGTAGAAGACAAATATACAGAATCCTATCTTGGCAATAACTGGTGGGTAATGATAGTATTCATTACAGATGGCAAAGTTTACCTTGGTCCATTAGAACACTCAGCGTTAGAGCCTAAACCAAGAGGTGCACCCTTCATGTGTCTTGACGCAGAAACTGGTGATGTGGTTTGGGGAATTGATGGAGCATTCCGTCAAACTCGTTGGGGTGGACGTGCAATCATCGGCGATAGCATCATAGCAACCATGGATACATATGACAGCCAAATCTACGCTATAGGTAAAGGCCCAAGCGCAATGACAATCTCATCACCTGACATCGCAGTTGCCAAAGGTACACCATTTGTAATCAGAGGCACAGTCATGGACATCTCACCAGGCACACAAAGCGACCGCGCACAACTACAGTTCCCTAACGGTGTTCCAGCAATAAGCGATAACGACATGAGCGACTGGATGCTATATGTATACAAACAATTCAGCAGACCAGATGACGCTAAAGGTGTTAACGTAGAAATTTGGGCAATTGGTCCAAACGGTGAAGACATACACATAGGCGACACAGTCAGCGACACATACGGCAGATACTCTTACACATACACACCAGATAAAGAAGGCGACTATGAAATCTTTGCATACTTTATGGGATCCAAATCATACTACGGCTCATACGCAAAAACTGAAATGACCGTCATGTCCACACCAGAACAAATAACACAAGAAACACCATACGCATGGTACATTGCCGCCGCTGTCATCATAATCGTTGTAGCAATCGCACTAAACATATTTGTCACCCTCAGAAAAAAATAACACAATAAAAACAACACCCAACTTTTTCTTTTTTTATCTGTTTAACAACAATACACTTGTTTTACAATTAGACCAAAAAACGCATTAAACTACAACAACTCTGCCATAGAAAACAAACATTTTCAGCTATTGTTCTAAATAAATCAGCCAGCCTATGAAAAGCAGTTAAATAAAACCACCAAAAACCAATCAACATACAGAGATAGTAAATTGTATTAGCTTAAATGCGGAAAGTTATAAAAATAAAGAAGAGGGGTTAAGAGAAGATAGAGAAAGACGAGTCGTCGTCACCTGCAGCGTTTTGTTGGTTGAGTTTGTTGTTGAGTTCTCGTATTTTGTGTTCGGTTTCTTCTGCTTCTTTTGTGTTACCGGCTGCTTTTTGGGCGTTTCGTGTTTCTTCAAGTGCGCTTAACCCGTAGCGGTCAAAACCTTTGTTTAAAGCGATATCAGCGGCTTTACTAAAAAATTCAGCTGCTTGTGTATACTCTTTTAGTGTTACACTGCATTCGCCAGCTTTATAATACATTTCAGCGGCACCAAAATAGTTTTGACCTTTGAAGTAAAGTTCTCCGCCTTTTACAAATAAACCACGGGCTTCAATTGGTTTACCACTTTCCATTAAAGCATTAGCATCTTTATGGATTTTAATTGGATCTTCTTTAACACTCATAAACTGTCACTATACATAATTTATAGAAACATACATTAAGAATTTTCCCTTCCAAAACAAACAAAACTCCCAAAAACATTTTGTTTAACTGCTATCATATAGTAATAATAGTGATATAATGCAGAAGAGTACTACTACAAGAAAAAGTTTGTTATCAACTTTTCAAATTGCAGCTGCAGCAATTTTTGCAGCCCTTGTTGCCATAGTCACAGCAGCCACTACCATTCCCATTCCTGGAGTAAGCGGTGGCGGAATCTTTAATCTTGGAGAAGCCATAATATATGCTGCTGCACTACTTTTAGGCCCATTTGTAGGGTTAATTGCTGGAGCTGGTGCAGCCATAGCTGACATAACAGTGGCACCGGCATACATACCTATAACATTGGTCATAAAAGCAATAGAAGGTTTGCTTGTTGGCTACTTAGTAAAGAGCCTTAACAGAAAAATTAAGAGCTTAAGCCTATGTGCAACAATCGCAATCTTGGTCGGAGGGTTAGAGATGGTTGGAGGATATTTCATTTATGAAACATTTATGTGGGGTTTCTCTGTGGCTTTAGTGAATGCACCCGTTAACATAATTCAAATGTTGGCAGGTTTGATAATTGCTGTACCTGTTATACATGCGGTATTGCGTGTTTTCCCACAGTTTAAAAATTATCTTTAATGAGGAATATAATGTGAAACTACAACCTGGAAAAATACCCATAGACATATTACAAAATATCGTTTTCAAAAATTTAGGGGCACCTCGTAAAGAAGTTGTTCTTGGTCCAGCTGCAGGAGTGGATGGTGCAGTACTTGAAATTGGTGACCAGACAGTCATTAGTTCTATGGATCCCATCACTGGGGCTGTGGAACATATAGGGTTTGAGGCCGTAATTGTTAATGCAAATGATGTTGCAACTTTTGGGGTTGAGCCAGCTTTTCTTTTTTCGTGCATTATGCTTCCCGAAGGGGCAGATAGCCAAATGGTTGAAAATATAACCACTCAAATGGATATAGCAGCTAAGGAGTTGGGTATTGCTATTGTGGGAGGGCATTGTGAGTCTGTGCCTAATTTAGTTAGTCCTATTGTGGTGTGTTGTATGATAGGTTTGGCTAAGAAGGGACAATATGTTACTGCTGCAGGAGCAAGAGCGGGCGATAAGTTGATTCTTACTAAAAGTGCAGGTATTGAGGGTACGGCTATTTTGGCTACAGATAGGGAGGACCAGTTGTCAAGTGTGTTATCGGAGGAGATGCTACGGTCTGCTAAGGGTTTTTACAGTCAGATTAGTGTTGTAAAGGATGCTTTAACGGCTTATCGTACAGGTGGGGTGCATGCTATGCATGATCCTACTGAAGGGGGGATTTTTAATGGTGTTTATGAGATGGCTGATGCGGCGGGTTTGGGTTTGAGGATATTTGAGGAGGATATTGTTGTTAAGCCTGAGACTTTGGAGATTTGTCGTTATTTTGCAATTGATCCTTTTCAGCTTATAAGTTCAGGTGCATTACTTATTGCTGCAGATCCTAAAGCCACTTTAAAAATTCTTGAGACTTTAAAACTTCAAGGTATTTCTGCTATGGTTATAGGCGAGTTTAGCAATAATTTAAAAGGGTGTGTTCTTCAAACAAAAAATGGTTGCATACAAACATTACCAAGGCCAGTAACGGACCAACTTTGGACTGCGCTATCGCGTTAGTCTAAAACCTGAAAAGTACTTTATTCTATTTAGAAGGTCTACACGTGGTTTTAAGGTGTTAAAGAGTTGTTAACCTTGTTAACAGTGTATTTTGTGTATTGTATATAGTATAATAATGTGTGTTATAAATTAACAGTAATATGATAAGTTTTTATGATTACCTTTTTGAAGAGGGTTCAAAAGGGTTGTGTAATGTTTTAAGTTTTTTCTTGTGAGTTATTGGCGTGAAAACTTGAGAAAATAAGGGCAACAATTTTGTTTTTGCTATTTGCCAAGATTTTAGGTTAGCTTTTAGTAGTTCACACAGAAAATATGCCGGAGTAAAACATGTTGTGTTATAACACAATATATTTAAGAACAAGCAAACGTAGCAGTTAATGGTTATAATATTGCAGTTAAATGTAACAACTGATTATGGCATAAGGACAGTTCTTTATCTATCCATAAAGGGTGGAGTAGTGAACAGCAAAGAAATGTGTGAAAAAATGGGAATACCACACACATATATGCATAAAATCACCAAAACACTAAAAGACGCAAAAATAATAAGCGAAAAACGCGGCACAACCGGCGGTTTTATACTAGAAAAAGATCCAGAAACATTATCCATCTTAAACATTATCACTGCTTTTGAAAAAACCATGTACATAAACAGGTGCCTAGAAGAAGATAAATACTGCAGCCGAAACGCCGCAGCATTCTGTAAAATAAGAGAATTCTACACCAAATTACAAGAAGAAATGAACAACAAATTAGACATAAAAATATCAACTTTTCTAAAATAACGAACCACTAACATCCCTACAAATTGTATAAAAAACAATAAACTCAATTGACACCACATACAACGCACCATAACCTAAAGTCTAAATTAAAAATTATTTTCTGTTCACAAAAAATTGGTAAATTGAGTATACAGTATAGAAACTATAAGCTAAAAGTAGTTTTGAGATTAATCGTAAACTACCTAACCTTAATGATTCGACAACTAAGTTTAAGCTGCCTTTAAAGGTCCATACCGAAGAAGGTCTAAAGTGTATACAGAAGGGGTCATAACAGGAAACAAAATTGTAGCCTTTTTGTGTTATGTGATTTTTAATGTATGCATCTTCAAAAACGTGTAATTCATTGGGGATTTGAATGTCTTTTACTGTAGAGGTACGTATTAGTGTGTCGTGTGTACCACCGCGGATTTCAGAAATTTTATGGGTAACTATTAAGAATAGTTTTAACATTTTGGGATTTTTTAGTGTTGACCATACTTCGATACCCCAAACTGCGCCAACATTTGGTGTAATATTTTTTGTAGCTTTTTGGAACCAGTTGTTACAGAGAACAACATCACTATCTATGAACAGAAACCATTCTGTTTGTACCGCTACTATACCTTTTTGGCGGGCTGAGGCTCGGGTGCCGTTATCAAAAATTATAGTTATGTTGTGATGTTTTTTGTTGTAATCTTTTATTATATTTAAGGTATTATCGGTAGAGTATCCGTCTATAACTATTAGGCGGTGGACTGGAACGTTTTGGTAGAGTGCATTTAAGCATTTGGTTAGTATGTGTTCGCTATTTTTTGTTAGCAAAACTACATCTATTGAGTCTACCATTCATAGTTACATCCGAGATCTTATGTTTTTGTATTTACTATAGTTAAGGGGTTAGTTGAAAAAGTTTGCTATCGTCATCATTTAAAGATGAAATAGTGAGGCTATTTGGGTTAGTTTTAATAATGGTTTTATAGTTCAAAAGTATTTAGTGCCTAATAAATTTGGGTGGCTGGCGTCTCGTAGTTATGGGAGTAAAAAAGGTAGCAACTATAGCGGCACGTTCGCTTGTTCGCGGTAAACCACATCATGCACAGTGGATGGTTACAGGAAAGTGTAATTATCAGTGTTTAGGCTGTAATGCATGGAAAGAACAAGATAAAAAAGAGCTATCAACAGAGGAAATTAAAAGGGGCATAGACATTTTAAAAGAAGCGGGCATTGTTGAGTTGGTCTTATCAGGCGGAAATCCTCTGATAAGAGATGATATTGGGGAAATTATTGATTATGCCACAGAACGATTTGTAACAACCGTTTATGATAATGGCAGCATGGCAACAAAAAAACTTGATTTATTAAGAAAAGTAGATTTTGTCGCCATATCTATTGACAGTTTAGATGAGAAGAAACATGATTACATAAAAAATGTGTCCGGTGCATGGAAAAATGCTATGGAAACTGTAGAAACACTGCAAAAAGAGGGCATAAAGGTAAGTGTTAGCTTAACAATTTCGCAGATAAACATAGCTGAGATAGTAGAGGTAACCAATTATTTTACAGGTAGAGGCATTCCTATTTGGTACTGCCTTTACTCATATGACACAACAGACGATCTAAAACAACTATTTCACATAGGCAAGTCTAATGAAGAATTTATAATAAAAGACAAAGAAGCCATGGTAAAACTCTGCGACACCCTAATGGATATGAAGAAAAAAAATAAACAAATCCTAATAACCAATAAAGTCCTAAAAACCCTAAAAAACCTCTATGCCAAAGAAAAAAGAGACTGGAACTGCAAAGCACTCCAAAACTTTCTAGTAATAGACCCCCTAGGCAGAATAGCTGGATGCCACAACCATACAAACGCGGGCTCCATATTTGACTTACCTAAAAACTGGAAAAGCGAAGAATACAACACTCTACGAGAACAATACAAAACCTGCACCCAATGCACATACCTCTGCTACATATTCTATTCACTCTACGGAACACCAACAAAAAACCTTGCCTTAGCCAAAGAACAATGGAAAAACGCAACCCTCCTACTAAAAAAATAAAAAAATAGCTTATAGGTTATCACTATCAAGTTTTACTATTTTCTTAATTGTGGTAACTTGTTGGATTTATGACTCTGGCTCGAATTGACTGTTGTATAGTCCAGCGTAGAAGCCGCCCTTTGCAAGCAGTTCAGTATGGTTCCCGCTTTCAACGATATCGCCGTCTTTCATGACAAGAATCATATCAGCGTTACGTATAGTGGAGAGACGATGGGCTATAACAAATGATGTCCGGCCATGGGTTAGTTTATCCATAGCTTCTTGTACAATTCGTTCAGTGCGAGTATCCACAGAACTTGTTGCTTCATCTAATATTAGTAAAGGCGCGTTTTGAATCATGGCACGGGCGATGGTAACTAACTGTTTTTGGCCTGCTGACAAGTTGGTTTGGTCATTTAACACAGTATTATAACCATTGGGCAGGGTTCGTATGAAGTGGTGTATGCCAACAGTTTTACAAACATTTATTACTTCTTGATCGGTTACGCCTTGTTTACTGTAGACAATATTTTCTTTTATAGTTCCTTCAAAGAGCCAAGTGTCTTGTAGAACCATGCAGAATTGCTCGTGTACATTTTCACGAGTAACCTGATGTGTAGGTATACCATCTAAACAAATTTCACCACTATCAATTTCATAAAACCGCATCAACAGGTTTACAATTGTAGTTTTTCCCGCACCTGTAGGCCCAACAATAGCTATTTTTTGTCCAGCCGCTATTTTAGCAGAAAAATCATTAATGATCGTTTTATCTTTCTCATAACCAAAATGAACACTCTTAAACTCAACATCACCTTGAATGTTCGCTAACTTTTGAAGTTTCTGTCTTTCACTTGCTAACTCTTCTTCCGATAGAAACTCAAAAACACGCTCACTTGCAGCAGCCGTTTGCTGTAATTGCTGCATAGACTGAGCTATCTGCGTTAACGGCTGCGTAAAGAGACGAACATATATCATAAAGGCAATAATAACACCAAAGGTAATTGTACCATTCATAGCCAACGCAGCACCAACTATACATACAGCCACAAACCCAAAGTTTCCAATAAACATCATAAGAGGCATCATTAACCCAGACATAAATTGAGACTTCCAACTACTCTCATAGAGAGACCGGTTAATACGCTCAAAAGTTTTCTTAGCAGTCTTACCCCCATTATAAACCTTAACAACACTATGACCAGAATAAATTTCCTCAATATGACCATTAATACTACCAAGACCACGTTGCTGCGCAACAAAATACTTCTGAGAACGAGACATAATAACCATCATTAACACAAACCCAACAAATGAGGCCCCTATCGCAGTTAAAGCCATAACCCAATTCGTGATAAGCATCATTATCATAGAACCAACAAACAAAGTAACAGCCCGCACCAACTGATCAAGACTCTGATTAAGCGTCTGACCAATGGTATCAACATCATTAGTTACACGACTAATAACATCACCAAAACTTGTCTTATCAAAATATTTAAGCGGAACTTTATTAATTTTCTGCGAAATATCAGAACGCATATTCCTAGAAATCTTGGCAGTCACCGATGCCATAATATAATTCTCTATAAGACCAAAAACGAGCGAACCTGCATAGAGAAAAACAAGAAACATACCAATACTAACCACAGCACCCATATCAATAGCCCCAGCTACAGGAACCCCATTTACCAAAGCAGGAAGACCCTTTAAAATCTCATCAGACATAGCACTAATTTTGTCAGGACCAACAATTACAAGCACAGCACCCAAAGACGCAAAAATAAGAGCAACCACAATAACAGGCATATAACCTTTACAATACCTTATGAGCTTACCCCAAGTCTTTTTAAAATCCTTTGCCTGCTCATTAGAACCCATACCACCACGACGACCACCTATGCCGCCTCCTGCAAACCCTCTACTTTGAGATCTAGAATGATTATGTTCACTCATGAGCTAATTCCTCCTCACTTAATTGAGACAACGCAATTTCTCTATACACCGTACAATCATGAAGCAACTCTTTATGGGTACCTTGTCCAACAATCATACCTTGATCAAGCACAATAATCTTATCAGCATCCATAATTGTACCAATCCTTTGAGCAACAATTAAACTGGTTACCCCAGCAGTTTCCTGCTTTAATTTACTACGCAAAACACGATCCGTCTTATAATCCAACGCTGAAAACGAATCATCAAATATGTAAATCTCAGGTTTACGACAAACCGCACGAGCAATCGCAAGCCGCTGCTTCTGACCACCAGACACATTAGTACCACCCTGCGAAATAGCTGCACTATAACCACCTTGCATTTTTTCAACAAAATCCATGCCCTGAGCAATCTGTATAGCCTTCTTAACCTCATCGGCGCTAAATCCAACGGTACTACTGTTGAGGTTATCACCATAAGCAACATTGGATTCCACAGTTCCTTTAAACAGCACAGCTCTTTGAGGCACATAACCAATTTTGTTGTATAGAGCCTCCAGTTGATAATCCTTTACATTTACGCCGTCTACTAACACTTCACCCGCTGTTACATCAAACAAGCGAAGAATAAGATTAATCAGTGTAGTTTTGCCGCTACCCGTAGAACCTATGAAGGCAACGGTTTCACCTCGTTTCGCGGTAAAACTTATATCTTCAAGAGCATAATCTGCTGCATCAGGATATTTGAAACTAACACGATTAAAGACAACCTCACCTACAAACCCAGATTTGCCTTCGGTTTCTTTACCATCAACAATACTGGGTTTAGTATCTAGAACTTCGTTTATACGCTTTGCAGAAACACTGGCACGGGGCCACATGATAAATATTATTATCAGCATCATAAAGGACATTATTACTTGCATAGCATACATTGAAAAGACAACCATATTGGCAAACACAGGCAGTTTATCTATCATCTGTGCAGCTTCAATCAAATAGGCACCTATCCAATAAATCGCAAGGGAGAGCACGTTTAGGGTGGTCATTAGAACAGGCATCATTATAGCCATAGCTCGATTTGTAAACAGCTGAGTATCTGTAAGCGCCTTGTTGGCCGCATCAAATTTTTCTTCTTGATAATCCTCAGCATTGTAAGCACGAACAACACGCAACCCTGTTAAGTTTTCACGGGTAACACGAGTTACATCATCGGTAAGGGTCTGCATTTTCTTAAATTTAGGTATAACAAAAATCATAAGTACAATAACCATTACTAAAATAATTAGAACTGCTACCGCCGTGGCTATTGACCACTCAAACCCTTTGCCAGCAATTTTAGTTATTGCCCATACAGCCATTATAGGAGCTTTAATAACTAATTGTAAAGCTAACACAATGAGCATTTGAACTTGAGTAATGTCGTTTGTGGAACGAGTAATTAGACTAGAGGTGGAAAAACGATTAATTTCCTCCATGGAAAATGATTCAACTTTATTAAAGAGTAAACTACGCAGACGCTGAGAAAAAGATGCTCCAATGCGAGCTGCAAAAAAGCCAACAATAATGGCAGCCACAAGACTGCCCAAGGTGCATAAAACCATATAGCCACCGGTAAGCCAAATATCACTCATGGCACTACCTTGTGTCTGGACAAGTTTAGTTATCTCTGACATGTACTCAGGCAGTTTAAGATCAAGATAGACCTGAGTTACTATAAATACTAAACTAACGCAGATCATTAACCATTCTTTAATCTTTAAATATTTTAAGATTTTAAACACGCATAACCCGCCACATAACTAACAGTATTACTTAATAAGAGCCTTAGATAAAAGGGCTCAAAATATAAACATATCGACACCAACTCAACAGTTACATCATAAACCCTTTACAGCACCATCATCAGAAAACAACTCAACCAACCGCCCAGTAATACGAACATACTCCCGTGCATCATACGCCCCCAACAAAGACAACGCCTTAGAGACCCCATCCAAAGCAGCAGCATAATTCTTCTCCGCCAAAAGCTTACCCTCCAAAGTAATCCCAACTAAAATCTTGCGCCTATCACTCACATCAATTTTCCTAGTAATCAAACCCTTCTTCTCCAAACTATTCAAAGCCATAGCAACCCTAGCTGTACTAACACCCATTTTATGACCAATCTCACCAGGCAAAACATCACCACCCTGAAGAGCAATATAAGACAAAACAAACCCCTCACCCGCCACAGCCTCATTAATACGCTTATTAAACCGCGCCTTATGAAGACAATTCATCTTTACCAAAAACTCAGCTGCCAATTCAACATAATCCATCAATAGCCACCCTCAACAACAAGAATAATACCTAACACTATTATATAAATCATCACAACAAAAACAAAAACCCAAACTAAAAAACACAAACAGTATTATCAATCACACGACAAAGAACCGCAAAAACCTGATCAGCATCCAAATTATCAGTATCCAAAATAAAATTAAAAGGCACAAAATCCTCCCCTAAACTAAAACCATAAAGTTTCTTATAAATTGCCCTTGTCTGAGACTCTTTTTCCCTAAGAACACCGCAAGCCTGCTCAAAAGTCATTTTATCTCGGTCAGCAACTCTTGCAGCCCGCTTATCAAAAGACGCCATCAACCAAATCTTAAAACCACCCTCAAGCAACCATGGCATAGTCCAACTATCAAGCAACACATCACCCAACTTTGCATACCCAAGCAACTTACTATCCACCGCTCTATCAAACTGAGGATCCCCAACACGCCTCTCCAAAAAACTCAAACCCTCAGGACTCTCCCACCAACCCTCACCAGTTACCTCATAACCCTCATCCCTAGCCAACTCTTTAAGAGCATCACCACCAGAATAACACTTCAAATGATACTTTTTAGCAATCTTTTTAGAAAGCGTACTCTTACCTGTACCAGCCATACCAGAAATACAAAGAACAATAGGCCTACGAACAACACCCAAAGAGGCATTCACAGACATTTACATTACCTCACTACGTAGTAATCGACGTGCCCAAAAGGCGCATCACAAAAGCACTCATGAAAAAGCTCGAAATCATATACCAAACAAAGAAAGGCAACACACCAACACCAGGTATAGCAATTACAGCAGAAACAAGCTCACCAGAACCATTAGGCATCGTCGCTTGCGCTATGTAAGGATTTATAAGCCACCAAATAGGAAAATAACAAAAAGTTATAGCCATCTGAATCATCTGAGGCTTCATCATTTTAGCATTCATAGCATTCATTTGAGACTGCTTCTTCTTTATTTTCTCAAGCTGCTTTTTATCATTAGAACGAGCAGCAGCCATACTCTCTTTTCGAAAATCTGACATCTCTTTTTGCATTGCACGATAATTATCCCAACCAAGAAAATGATTAATAATCACACGATTAGTTGTCTGAAAAACAATAGCCGTGATAAATGTAATAATCATGATAATTATAGTTATAGTGGGTACCGTTAGTAGTGCTGACATGCCATTCACTTAAATAAGTTTATGTATCGTAACCTTCTTGCTTATTTATAACCATTGTTACTAATTTTACCCCAACACACAATTACATGCACCTTAAAACACACCCTTATTTAAGTAACAATATTAAACACAAAGACTATATTTAAATAAAAAACAGTATCAGTATTAAAAACGGAATATATAGTAAATGAAGAGGATGTTAAATGGTATCCGATGACCTACATGGGTTACTATCAAAGTTTGTAAAAGCCAATACAAACATCACTGATTTACAATGGGACAAAAGAATGAACCCCCATTTACTGTTTAACCCCTACTCAAAAGAGTACGAAGAAAAAAAGAAAACCGCACACTATTTCTTACTAACTGCATCAATTCTTGATGATCAAATGGTAGGCTTCGCAGAAAACGCCAGAAACCTACTTATAAATTTACACAAAAAATTTGAAACCGCACGCCTCTTCGACATCACAAAACCACACCTATTTAACGAAGAAATAACAAAATACAGCTTCTACAACTATTTAGGCCCACGTAAAGATACCATAGCAGAAACATTAGCAGCCGTAAACATTTTAGTCAAATTTAAAGCAGAAAAAGACCTAATACGATACTCACAAAAATTCGCCACCCCAAGAGATTTCGTGGAAGAAATAACAAAAAGCGTAGAATACATGCGAGGCACACATAAAAACAAAGCATGGACATACATGCGATGGATGACACGCCCAGAACCTGATCTTGAAATCTTTAAACAATACAAACCAGAAGACTTACTAGTACCCCTAACAAAAGAAAACGCTAACGTCGCAATAAGCTTAGGCCTTATAAAAACCACCATACCATACCTATGGAAAAACGAAAACACCGCCCTAAACGCACAACAAAAACTCACCGAATACGCCAAAAGAATCTTCCCCAAAGACCCCGCAAAAATAGACTACCCACTCTTTCTCTTAGGCAGATGGCTAAAACGCAAAAACCTAAACCGAAACACCCTAAAAGAAGCCCTACAATTTTTTGAACAAATCCAAAAAGTCACAGGTCAACCCCAAATAAACGATCAAAAACTAAGCCGCTACAAAAGCGGATGGGAAAAAGAAACCGCACGAACACTAATACAAATGAACATACCCTACGGCTATGAAACCATTACCTTCCCACTACCAGGAGACAGATACACACCAGACTTCATCTTAGACAAAGAAATAAATGGCAGAAAAATTGTCTTAGAACCACACTATGAAATGAACCTTAAACAATCCTCAAAATACTCACTATTCAAACAAACCTACGGACACAAATTTATGCTCATTTTACTTTTAAAAAATGATTTAATATCATTCTTTAACAAAAGAAACATCCTTACAAATGACGTATGCGATGATGTGTGGCCAATAGAATTCGTTGGATTACTTATAGATAAAATAAAAACAGGCGAATACGGTCAA
>WREZ01000004.1 GCA_009779045.1 Candidatus Bathycorpusculum sp.
AATAAGCGTCTTGTTGTTAGGGGTAACATTAAGCAGTGGAATCAGCTTTTGGCAAAAGCTGCACATAATGCGGGGGTTATTTCTGATGAAGAGTTTGCTATTTTTCAAAACGCAGGTTACATGGGGCTTTACGGTGGGTTAACGGTTGCCGATATTCATAGGCGTAAAGGTTTAAGTAAAGAGGAGAAAATTCTTGATTTTATGGGTAGCACAGAGCTGATTGCTAATTTGTTTCGTATTTCTCAGACGGAGGAAAAACTGAAAATGGATAAAACTTCGTCAACTGTTGAGGCTAATGAGGTTCATTATAGAATCGCTGAAAAAATTCGTGAGGCGATGGTGGAAATGGGGACGACCCTTCCCGAGAATCTGCCAACACCACAAAAAAGTATTCAAATTATTGAAAGAGAGGAAATACAGAAACTTCGCAATTCCAAGACTAAACTGATGCTTGACGAATAGCAAAAAAATAGCTAAAGCCTAACCTATAATTAAGATACAGACCTACATTAATGATTAACAAACATAATCAATAACTCTATCAACACCAAAAGTTGACCGATTAATCGACAGTACCAAAAAATTGGTGTTTATTTAGTATTATAATTTTTGATGTATGTTTTAAACTGTAAGATGTTATTGGTATTATTGTGTTGGGTGTAAAAATGGTAAAGGGGTGGTGGGAGAGTTTTGGGGTTATTGTAGTATGATTCTTGCGTCGACTGTGTTTGTGCCTTTGGCGTATGCTAGTACTGGGTTTAGGTCGAGTTCTGCGATTTCGGGGTGTTCTGTTAGGAGGTTTGATACGTTTACTATTATTTGTGCTAGTGCGTCTATGTCTGCTGCGGGTGTGTTGCGGTAGCCTTTTAGTAGGGCAGCTGCTTTAAGGCTGGTTATCATTTCTTTTGCTTCGTCTAGGGTGACGGGGGCGATTTTGAAGGTGACGTCTTTTAGTACTTCTACAAATATGCCGCCTAATCCGAACATTATGGTTGCGCCGAATTGTGGGTCTTTTATGGCGCCTACAATTACTTCTGTTCCTTGGGGGGCCATTTCCATGATTAGTACGCCTAAAATGTGTGCGTTTGGATCGTATTTTTTGGCGTTTTCAATTATAGTGGTGTATGCTGCTTCAACGTCTGCAGCGGTTTTTAGGCCTACTTTTACGCCTCCAGCGTCGGATTTATGGATGATTTCTGGGGAAACAATTTTTGCAACAATTGGAAAGCCTATGCTTTCTGCTATTTGTGCTGCTTCTTTTGGGTTAGTGGCTAATTGGAATTTTGGAACGATCACGCCGTATTCGGTCATAATAGTTTTTGCTTCTGACTCAAGGAGTGCTTTACGGTTTTCGCTACGTGCTTGAGCTATAATTTTATCAGTTGTACTCACGTTTTAACGTCTCCATTAATTTGCAGGGTATGACATGCAGATTGCCTTTAAAATTCTTTTGATTACAATAGCGTTTAGCCCATGGCTAAGAACGCAAAAACTTTTGCATCCTCTACCATAGCAGAAACACGTGCATACTCATCTGGTTGATGAGCCATACCTGTAATAGAGTTCCAAACAGCTACTTGAATACCACGCTGACGGAAAAACGCGCCACAAGTACCACCACCAACACCGCCCACTTTAGCGTCAATGCCGCGGGCTTCTTTTATGGCAACTTTTAAACGTGTTACCACGTCTGCTGTGTTAGTTTCAAGCACAGGTGAGGACTGCCGTTGAATTACCTCTAAACATATTTTAGCCCCTGACTTTTCCTCAAAAACATGTATCACTTTTTGAATATTGGATAAAACATCATCTAAACTGTACTGCGGTATTATGCGGCAGTCAAAAAATGTAACGTCCTCTCCGGGGATTATGTTTATAGCCTCAACATTGCAGTCTTTGCGTGTAGGCTCAAAAG
Source organism: Candidatus Bathycorpusculum sp. (assembly GCA_009779045.1). Classification (GTDB taxonomy): domain Archaea; phylum Thermoproteota; class Bathyarchaeia; order Bathyarchaeales; family Bathycorpusculaceae; genus Bathycorpusculum; species Bathycorpusculum terrae. The sequence continues at coordinate 1,916 of WREZ01000004.1, forward strand.
TGCTAAGAGGCATATCAAATAATTCATCTTTAGCACAGTATTTTTCATGTAACATAGCATCTATAGCTAAGGCTACTTCCATACCTACTCTATGGGCATTTAATCCCTTATCTGGACGACTTCCATGCACTTGTTTACCTATGACATGCACTTTAAACCAGAGCATACTTTTCTCAGCAACTTCAATAAAATCTCCAGATTCAGTACCCGCATCAGGCACAACAACTAAATCACCCATCCTAAAAAGACCTCTATCTAACAAGTACTCAATACCATACTTACTACCCTGCTCTTCATCAGATACAAACACTAAACCAACTAAAAACGCCGGCTTAACATCTAACATTTTAAGAGCTTTTAAAGCAAAAATAGAAGAAACCAACGGTTGACCATTATCCTCACTACCTCTACCAAAAACCTTATCATCACGCAAAACCGGACAAAACGGCGAAGTCACACTCCACGCATCTAAATTACCAGGAGGAACAACATCTAAATGAGAAACAATCCACAAACGCCGCACCTCTGCTAAGGCACTATCACCAAAAAAATAAGCAACAACATTAGGACGCACACCACCAGAAACACGACAATCAGGTGCATCAAAACACTCAACTTTATCAAACCCCACATCATCCAAAATCTTTAGCAAACACTTAGCCTTCAAAGCCTCCCCATCACCACCATTCTCAGGAGCAATAGCAGACACCTTAAGAAGAGACAACAAAGCCTCAACCATATCCGACCTCAAACTCTCAACCTTAGAAAAAACCACAGACTTATCCATACCAAAACCTTCAACAAAAAATAGACAACAACAAACTTTAACATTTCCTAACACCACAAACAAAATCAAAAACTAAGGCACAGACGTTTAAAAATCAATCACAAAAACTCACACACAAACCAGTGACAACTATAAAAATTATGATAAATGTTAAATATCGCTTTAATTAGAAAAAGAACACAAGAAGCTGTTATTATGACTGAAATAGAAATAGCCACAGCCCCCATGCACCGCTTATGTAAAAAAGCAGGAGCAGACCGCGTAAGTGAAGCAGCAGCCAAAGAACTAGCAGAAGCCCTCCAAAAAATAGGCATAAAAATCGCCAAAGACGCCCTAGACTATGCAATGCACGCAGGCAGAAAAACCATAAAAGCACAAGACATAGAAATCGCCACCAAAAAAGCCATGGAAAAATAAAGCAGATAAACACCCAAACTAATTGGCAGATTTATTTGGCTGATAGTTTGTAGCTTGTGTCAAGACGTCGCAAAATTTCCTCAAAAGGTACAGAACCGTCTAAGCAAAGGGTGTACCAATGTTTTTTATTCATATGATAACCAGGGAAACATTTTTTCCCATCAACCATACCAGTTATTTCCTCAGGATCAGCTTTCAAATCTAAAATATCAATCAACTCATCAGAGTTTAAACCCAGTTTCCTTTTGGACAGGACAAGTAACGCGGCGTACCATTTGTTGGTATCTTTTCTTCTAAAAATGGCATTATTGGGAAATTGGGGCCAAAGAAATTCTAAATCGTCATGGTATGTGTTTTGTATGTGTTGGATGATTTTTTGTGCAAAATTACTTTTGAAGATGTTTAGTTCAAAACATTTTTCAGCTATGTTGTAAAGGACGCTCTCGTAATCAGCTCTTACCTTGCTTACAAAGGGGCCACAGGCTTCTGGTATGCGATGTAGTACATATTCGTTTGAGGCAGAATCAAGTACTTTTGTGTTAACTGTGCCATCCTCTGTTATGGTTATGATCATTTGGAACTGCCCGTTTACAATGTTTGTAGTGTAGAAATACGTGGCATTATTTCTGGTAAACCCGTATGACACCAGTTTTTGTAGATTTACTTTCTTATTTTCAAACATTGACAGCATAAAAACACTTCAAGAGGCATGAACCACACATTAATCCGGTGCCAATCATACAAAGCTTTCTTTTTCGACACAATTAGCTTCTAAAATTGAGACGCATTACGTTTGACTGCTAGGCTTTAAAGTCATATTCATTGATAGCAAACACTTCAACTATCACATAGACACAACATGAGTACAACCACGATATTTACCCCATTTTGAGGAGAAACATGATGATCTTATAAGTCTCATAACGCAATCACCGCCCACCCTCCATTAAATAGAAAACATTTTCATCCACTATAATAACTCTGATAAATCATCAAAAGGTGAAATCGACAAAATCAAAATAAATACGGCGCAGAGCTATTTTATTTGGGCACATAGATTATGGACACAATAAGTTTTATTCTTGAAAAGGGAGACACTTGGCTTCAATACGCAACAAAGCTAAATATCCTAAAAGAAAACAAAGACAGTTTAACAGATTTGCGATTACAGGTGCTCTCCGATCCAAAAATAAAGACCTATCTAAGCGACATAACCAATTACCATGATGTTCTTGTTCGCAACCATAAAGACCCCGATTTACCCATTCACAAACTCTTATTTCTACTAGACATCGGACTTGACACCAACGTTTCAGAAATACAAACAGCCACTAAAAAAATAATGACAAACAAAGACAACAACGGCGTATACATGTCATTAACCAACATTCCTAAACACTTCGGAGGCAACGGCGAGGATACATTTGGCTGGTGTCTTTGTGATGCCCCACTTTTGTTACTTGCATTACTCAAAACAGACATTGACTATGAAAAACACCTAAAGAAAGGCGTGGATTACCTTGCAGACTTCCATAAAGACACGGGCTTTCCATGCACTGTCTCACAAGAGTTTGGAAAATTCAGAGGCCCCGGCCGAAAAGACGACTGCTGCCCATATGCATCTTTAATCATGCTAAAATTACTATCAGCAATTCCAGAATACCAAAAATCAGAAATCGCAATAGATACCGCAAAGGGTTTGCTGTCGTTATGGGAAAACAGTTTGGAACGTCACCCGTACATGTTTTATATGGGAACTGATTTTAGAAAACTCAAAGCTCCAGCTATGTGGTATGACATAGTAAGCGTTGTAGACGTATTAAGTCGCTTTGAGTTTGTTAAGCAGGATTCACGTTTCAAAGAAATGGTTGCGCTCATTAAGAGTAAACAAGATAGCAACGGATTATTTACCCCTGAAGCCGTTTACCAAAAATTCAAAACATGGGATTTTGGTCAAAAGAAAACATCCTCACCATATTTAACATACTTGTGCCATCAAATTTTAACTCGAACAACATAAAAAAGAGGTCAAAACCCGGGTAGTCGAGGATACTTTGGAACAGTCAAAATGGTAGCCGGCGGTAAAAAATATCAGATAAGTATTCAAGTTGTCAAAATTGGGTCTAAACCAAAAGAAGAACAGAAAAAAAGTTTTTCTTACTTTTTGTTCTACGGGGCAATTATCGCGTTTTCTATAATGATTTCTTTAAGCGGTTTGTCGTTTCGACCGGTTTTTGCTTTTGAGATTTGGTCCACAACATCCATACCGGCTATGACTTTGCCGAATTGGGGATGTTTGTCATCTAAGTAGTTGTTGTTTACTAGGTTGATAAAGAATTGGCTACTTCCTGTGTCTGGACCGGCATTTGCCATGGCTATGGTGCCGCGGACATTACGGTTTTTACGGGTGAATTCGTCTTTGATTTCGGGAATGGAAGAATCACCATATCCGGTTCCTGTGGGGTCACCGCCTTGAATCATAAAGCCGTCGATAATTCGGTGAAATATAGTGCCGTTAAAGGTTCCATTGGCCACGAGATTTCTAAAGTTAGCGGTGGTTATGGGCATATCGTTTCGTAACTGAATTGTTATATCACCCATGTTGGTGTGGAGAAGGATTTTTATGCCGTTTACATATTCATCGGCTATAGTCGAGTTTATTTTTTGATCTGTCATAATATCCCACAAGATATTTTTAATAGTTATTTTGATGTCGCTGTCTTTCAGAAAGAAGGCAGCTTCAATTATATAAATTCATTAACAAAAATAAAATGGAAACAAGTTATAAACGTTAGTTAATTCTTCAAAGTGGTTAATATTATATCGTCTAAGAATTAAGACAGCGTTATTGTAGTTTGTAGTAATTTTTATATTAGTAATAGTAATAGTAATTGGTAGTGATTTGAATATGGCCTCAGTAACTGTAACGCGTCATTCGCAGGTCACCATACCTAAAGAGATACGTGAAATAGTAGGAATATCTGAAGGTGATCAGGTAAATATGAAAGTGGTGGAAGGTAATAAAATAGTAATTGAGAAAGCAGACGCAGAAGTATGGAGTGATTGTACAGATTTTTTGCCTGAAGACTTTGAGAAAATAGTTTCTGCTACGCGTTTGGATTCCATAAACAGATTTAAACGTCTTGGTTTGACTCCATAATGTCTCAAAATGAGCTAAATTTAACAACGGTTTCAAAGGTGTTTGTTGACACCTCTATAATTGTTGATATTGACAGGGGAAAACAAGACGTAATTGAGTTATGTAAACAGTTAACCAGCTCTAATAGTGCATACATAAGTACTGTAAGTGTCTCTGAAATTTTAACGGGTTCATATCTGCGTAAGGATCATGGTGTTGCAGTTAAAAAGGCTGAAAAAGTGCTCAGACAATTTCGTTGGGTCTCTTTAAATGGAGAAGTAGCTAAACTTGTAGCGGAACTTAATGCGTACTTGATTGCAAAGGGGCAATCTATAGAGTATCAAGATGTCGCTATAGCTGCTTCTTTTCTTTTAGAAAACGGTGATATTTTGTTAACGGAAAACAAAGAACACTTTAAACGATTGCCTAACCTAAAAGATAAAGTTATGACCCCTAAAGAATTTTGTCAAAAGAAAAAACTACAATAAACATTACTGTTACGCAGACAATGTTATATCGCCCCTTGTGGGATTAAACAGTACGGCTAAACAGCAAACGCCTCTTAAAGTCACATAACAAATAAGCTTACAACAAAGACAGCCTGTAACTGTTCAGTCGGGTAGCGTTTTTTGAGTATTTGATGCACACATTGTTTACATAGTGCCATTACTGTAGTAGAGCGAGTAAAATGTTAAGTATGTTATAGTGGAGTGTTTAAAAAATGTGGGGTGTGGATTAAAGGGTGGTGTTATCATGTTATGTTGTATTGAGTTTGAATGGTGTAAACATGCATGGTAACGTTAATTATTTGTTTGTAGCGTGTGATATTATGTAGGTTTTTCGTTGGATGTTAGCATGAGTGTTGTTTCTATGTGTTCGAATAGGTCCATTAGGTGTTCTGTGATTTTTTCGCCTAGTTCGGTTTTTCGGTAGTATTTTTTTAGTGGGTCTATGTGTTCGCTTTGTGCTAGTCCTAAATGTTTGATTTCGAGCATTCGGGATCTGAATGTGCCGTCGCTTATGGTTAGTTTGTTTTCTGCCATAAAATTTTTTGCGTCCTTCCATCTACCCTTGTCCATGTGGAGCAGTAGTAAGCAGTCTATGGCGTGATCTTTTTCTAGAACTGTTTTTATTGCTGCTAACTTGGGATCTTTTAGGAAATGTTTGGTTTTATCCTCTACAGCCTCATTATTTATCATATTTGTCCCCCACTATAGCATACATGTTTACATCGCTTATATTGTGTATTACGTTTCACGATACATGTCAACTGTTTTCACGATCTAGAAAAACATTACAAAACACGATACAAAAAATCTACACACACAAACAAAAAATAGTTGAAGAAAGACAACATAATAAACATTCAAACACAAAAAAACGTTTGCTTATCAACTCAAGTGTTAAAGCACAAGTTGCCACATTAACCAAAGTATGTTGAATTTTTGACGCACAACTTACATCACATACGCAATTTTTAGAGCAAAATCTGATTTTAAAAATGTGTCACAACTAAGGGGCTGCTTTAGAATAAACTTTACAGGCAAAATCTATCGATAAAAACGTAGATGGCGGTTATCCATGCCATAATTGTCACGTTACCTATAAACTGTAAAGTTTATTTTCGGGCACACCCTAACTACACGAAATTATTTTATACTGTTGAGGCTTTATCATTTGAAAACGACGACTTTTTTTAGTCTAAGGACATATATAAAAAGGACAAAACGCTATGACAACAACGATGATGATTATGATGACAAAGCAAAGGCAAAGGCTTGTTTTACTATGTGGCTTGCTTCAATTTTTCATAGCAATAGCACTTTGTCTTTTGCTGTTTGTTTTAACAACCGAATACGGACTTCCAAATCTGGTTTACGGGGCAACTTTTGCTTTAGCTTTAGTTAGCACTTGTCTACTAGTAGCCTCTATGTATGGTGCAAGTTCCTATGTTTGCCCTGAGTGCGGTGAAAAATTCAACCCAACCTTTAAGGATTGGTCAACTAGCATTAAAAATAGTGCTAAGGCTACTCGTAGAGTAACTTGTCCTAAGTGTAAAAAAAGACAATGGAGCAAACACACAGCGTTTATAAAAGAAAAAACCAACGATAAAAATTAGAGAGCAACATATTATTAATGAAAAAATTGCTGGTTGGGAACACGGAGGAAGAATTGTGAGCAAGCGGAAACAATACAATGAGTTAGAGAAGGCCTTAGAGCAAAAATATAAGACGTGTCGGGAAAATGAGGCGGTTTTAAGTAAGGATGATTTTAAAGATGGAAAGCTTACCGTGTTTGGGTATAATCATTTGAAGCAGCAATGTGATTACATCTCATACCGTGAGGATATTGAGATAAAAATACCTAAAGAGTTTGAAGCAGGTTTTAAGGATACTCTTCAAAGTATGGGGGCAACTGAGTTGTCGCGTATAAGAAAAGATAGGCGGGAGACTAAAATTACGGCTTTAATTCTTTTATTTGCTGGAATTTTGTTTGTCATACTTGGAAATGTTCTCGAGTTTTTTCAAGGTAATGCTTTTCAAAACATTGTTGTTATAATAAGTTGGGTTTTTGTTTGGGCTGCGGTGGAGAGATGGTTTTTTGATCGTAGAGATTTAGCAGAAAAAAGAATAAGTTTACTTCAAATTTTATCGGCAAAAATTACACCACAATAATAACATACGAAGCAAACATAAAAACACAAACTATACTGTTTTCTCTTATTGATCACTATCATATTGTTATTGGATAAATGCAAATATTTAGTTAATAAAATTGAAAGTAGACTATGACAAGTTTAGTAAGTTTTATAACTTTATTTTATAATTAAACATAGAAAAAGAGCGAATGCAAAATGGTGAGCCGTTCAAGTAGCAGTAAAGTAAACACCAAATTAGGCCTTATTGTAGGCATTACAATTACAGCAATAGTGCTTATAGCAGTTAGTGCCATATTAATTAATAGTGCAAAAGAGCCAGAAGTAACAGTTTTTGATAATAGTGTACAAATTAAAGCCATGTATGGATTAACAATAAACTTCTCAGACATATCAAACATAACCCTAATAGAAAATAACATACGTGACATAGGAAATGTAGGCACCAGAGTTAATGGCGCTGACGTTTTTGGAACACTACAAGGACACTTCAAATCAGATACCCTTGGAGAAACCCTACTATTTGTTCACGTAAACTCTTCACCTACAATACGAATAGAACGCAACAACGAAAAAGACATCTACCTAAACTTCAGCAACAGCGAAAAAACAACAACACTATTTAACGAATTAAACACTGCAATAAATAGAAACTATACTATCGACAAATAAACAAAAGGATTAATTCTACTATGAATTTTTGGGTTTTCATGTTTACTATGTCGTTATTTATTCCTTTAATAATGATTGGTTTTGGTAGTTATTTTGTTAAAAAAGCTCCCTCCAAAATTAACGCTATATTTGGATACCGAACTAACATGTCTATGAAAAACCAAGATACCTGGAAATTTGCCCACAACTACTGTGGAAAACTCTGGCAAACCCTAGGACTAATAATGCTCCCCCTATCCGCATGTGCCATGCTTTTTGTAGCAGAAAAAGAAGCATACCACATAAGCATATGCGGATGCACACTTGTCATCATTCAAATGATTTTTCTCGCATGGCCAATTATTCCCACTGAAAAAGCCCTAAGAAAAAACTTTGACAAAAACGGCAGCCGCAAAAAATAAAAAAGAGATATGTGCCGGATGGTTTTATCCGGCAATATTTTTTATAGTTAACTATTGACTCTACTATACGATGTAGCAGGCACGTATTTTATCGTTGCCATAAGTGTCTACATACACATTGTAAGGACCGACAGCAAATGTACCAGCTGAATTGTTGTTAATGCTAAAAGTCTCTGTAAAAGTCTCAACATGTTCTTCATCGTATGTATTAGTGACTGTAATTGTAAGGCCATTTGTATTGCCATTCAATTTTGTGACAAATGCACTTACCGCTACTTCAGACTCTAGATATCCAGCCCAACCACAACTCTTACACGCACCGGACCACCAACCAAATCCATCCCAAATAACGTCGCCAAAATCGTGTCCTAGGGCAGAGCCTTCGTCGTATATCCAGCCCATCCAGTCGTCGCTGCGTTCATATTCTGTGTAGCCGTCAGCAGTACATGTTGGTTCAACTGTGGTTATGGTCCAGCTGTAGATATAGCCGTACCATCCACAGGTTTCACATGTGGCAACGGGGTCAGCAAATGGAACGCGGCCTTGTGAATAATCAAAGTCACCCCAAGTATGACCAAAAGCAGAGCCATAATCATAGACTGCGGTAGTCCAGCCAAACTGATTTTCATATTGTGTGTAGCCGTCAGCAACGCACGTTGGTTCTACTACAGTTTCGGTCCAGATACAAATGTAACCTCTCCAGCCGCAACGCAAACATTCAGCAACAGGATCAGCGATCTGTGGAACGTTAGGGTAACGTGATTGTGAATAATCCAATTCACCAAAATCGTGTCCTATAGCAGGCACATAATCGGAGTACCATCTTTCGCCAGTTGCTTTGAGTTCCTTAAATGTATAACCTTCGAGTGTGCATGTTGGCGCTACGGTCCCTATGCGATAGGGGCTGTGGTTGTGGCCGTGTTGTTGGTGTGGTGCTGCGTTTACTAGGGGCATTGCTGCAAAACAACCAGTAACGAACGCGAGCACTATCATTGTTGTTATTATTTTTTGTATTTTAATATTCATTCATAGTTCTCCATTTATCACAATTATAATGGGAGGAAAAAGTCGCACACATATATTAATATTATGCACATATGTTGCACATATTTATCATTTAAAAAGTTTATCAACAATTTTACTGCTATAATACAATTTTGTTACAATATTGCAATCTTATTACAATATAACAATTCAACAATAACAATACAACTCCACTACAACAATACAATAAAACAACAACAACACAATTCCAATATTACATCACAATTTTAGAGTGTTAACTCAATAATGTCATTATATTCACGACGATTGCATGAACTGTATTGTTTATGATATTTTACAAAAATTTGATACTTTTGGATAAATTCATGTTCCAACTGTTTGACTTTGTCACAAAACAACCATTATTGCAGCAATGCGTAACGCTCTGCTATATAAATGTTGTGTCAGTTCTGCTTCATGCAATCGTCGTGGGTGTATGGCGTATTTGCATTGTGGCGCATTTGAAATGAAAGTTTGATTATTTGTTTTAGAGTAGTGGATGTTTTTTGTTGCTATGTTAGTATTAGGTAACGTTTTTTAGGATTTACGCCACCGCAGACTCAACCGCAAGAGTTAAGTCTCGCACCCCATAACATTTGAAAATAAGGGGCTAAATGTACCTGCATAACTGTTTTTTAGCTAAGTTTAGAGAAGACCCTATGAAGAGTACCCACCTAAAACAGCGAAAAGCCGAAATTATTTTGGTAGTTTATGTGTTGTTGTTGCGGCAGACATTTATTTGAGAATTAGTTAATAGTTTATAGGGGATAAGTAAAGTGAGCGGTTATTCTAATGTAAAGTGTGCTCAGATTTTGTCTGATGTTGAGGTTTGGGCTCAAGATTGTAGAAGTCAAGCGGGTTTTAAGGTTCTTTCTCGTGATGCGAGGAAGAATTTTTGTAATGTTGCTAGTTTTTTTGCTGATATGATGTATGGTTATCATTTTCAGTCGCCTGAGCAGTGGAGTGATGATGCTCTTTATAATGTGTTAACTGAGGTTTATCCGTATAATTTGTTAGTGCAGGCGTCTTATTATGAAATTGTGGAGCCGGTTTTGGCGGTGTTTATTAAGTATTTGCAGGTTAGAGGCGTGATTAGTTCTGATAGGGCGCAAGTGTTAGGTAATAAGTTAAGAGTTGCTGCACCTGAAATGCTTTGTCGTTTTGAGAAGTTTAGTAATAGTAGTAGTTCAGTTAAGCAACAGCGGGAGGCGGTGTTTGACCAGTTAGAAATAGACTCTGATAATGTTTCTAGTGAGGTGCGTGAAATTTCAGATAATTTAGGGGAGTCTGTGGAGCATGTTTTTGTGGATCCAGTGCAGCAGTTTAGAAAGCCTAATCGTAATGATCCCTGTCCCTGTGGAAGTGGGGAGAAGTATAAGAAGTGTTGTTTTCTTAAAACTTTAGACTCTGAGAAACCGGAAGACTTGGGTTTTTCTGAGGTTAAGCGTTTGTTAAATGAGTCTAAGAGTAGTAAGAAGCCGACGCTTAATCAATGGGAGCAGCTTTATGATGTGGCTAAAAGTATCAAGGTTCTTGCGCCATGGGACTTTATGTTAGAGACGGATTTAGTGACTATAAGGTTGCCTAGACAAAATGAGCCGGTTTATTGTTCAGTTATGGGTAATGGTGAAGACCATTATGGTATTGGAGTATATCTGGGTTATGAGGCTATTAATGAGTTTTATCGTATGTTAGAGGCGTCGCCTGATGATAAATTTTTGTCTCTTTTAGGACTTGAGCAAAAATGTTTAACATGCTATTTTGGGGACAGTGAGGAGGTAACCGCTAAGGATCGTGCGGTGCTTAAATCGTTGAATTTGCGTTTTCGTGGACGAGGGGAGTGGGTTTATTTTAGAGCCATGGAACCAGGGTATTCTCCGTGGTATCTTAACTTTGAACAGGCTAACCTGTTAATTCAAGTGTTGCGAAATTTTGTTATAGCCTGTGCTCATTTAGAGAAGTTAAAAGTAGATTTTGAGAATGGTGAAACCCTTCTTAGGTATTACTCATCAGAAAGAAAAATGTGGTTAAATCAAGCAGTTAAAATGCCGCCAATTCCATATATTAAGCGACAGTTAATCATAGATAACGAAAAATTGTTATCAGAAATAAAAAAGCAAAAACGCAATAAAGACAACCAAAAACTTGAATTTGACATGCTACGCTTACCTATACCTATACAAGAAAACAAAAACAGCCGCCCCCGCGTTCCATATTTTATTATGCTAGTAGATAAAACAAAAGAAATAGACCTAGACTACCATCTAACAAATAGCGATACACCCGAAATGGACGTGCTAGAAATACTCATTGACCATATATCAGAATTTGGCAGACCTCTATCTATACATGTTAGAGATGATCGAGCGAAAAGTTACATTGAAAACTTTTGCCAAAAAACAGACATAGAACTAATAGAAGGCAAAGGAGTACCAATTATAGATAAACTATTTGAAACCATGCTAAAAGACTTACTAACAAATGTAGCAAAACAAGAACAAAACAAAACAGAATAAACCCAAACACCTACAAAACAGCAGATATAATCAAATAGCAGAGTAAGTCGATACCAAAGAAACAAGTGGGCAACAGGCAAAAGGGGTTTTTAGATTAAGTTTTGGAGTACCAAGTCTCCAGTAATTCGCTATGTTCGAAAATATACTCCACCCTTTGAATAAAGGGAACTATCGCGCCAAAATTTAAAGCCCTATGGTCAAAAGCCAAACAGAGAGGAATCACTTTTCGTATCCCTATAGATTTCTCATTATTTTCATTTTTTATCACACCGGGCTTTTCTTGAATACTTCCCATACCTATTGCGAAAACTTGTGGAGGGATAACGTCTAAAACTCCTATAAACCCGTTTAACCCTTTGCAAACCGAGCCTAAATTAGAAATGGTAATTGTCCCAGGCTGTAGATCAGAGGGAAGTATTTTATCAGCTAGAGGTATCTTGTCATATTCTTTCATATCTTTTTTACTGGGCCTTGATTTATCAAAAGCTACCCCTAAAAAAGCATTAAGGGTTTTTAATAAATGTCCTTTTTTCATTTCACCTATAATGGTGCTTACAGAAGCACGGTACAGTGGAACGCGGATGTTGCAATTTTTTATTTTCTGTGCGGTTTTGTTAATGTATTCTTGTATTTCTACAAGTGTTTTATCTTCAAAATTTCTTAAAGTTATAGGGATAATTTCGCCGTTTTCAAATGCCCATGGCATCGTTATGTCTATATTTTTTATAGCTTCAATTTCGCCGGTGACACGTTTAGGGTTGTATTTTATATGAGCATTTACCTGCGGCGCAGCTTTAACGGCCTCTATACATATTTTTAGCAATAAGGTGTTTATAGTCAATTTTAAACTTTGACTATTTTCATTAAGTCTACTAAACTCATTTAGTACCTCAGTTGCATCAGCTTCATAAATAAAAGTTACATGCGGAACTGTGGTCCATGACTCAGTAGTTTTATAACCAACGGCTTTTCGCAAAATATTAAACTTTTCACCCATCAAATTATCCCTTTTCTTGTAGTGCATTATTTTACGTTAATATAAATTCGTTATCAATCAAAAAAGTGCTAAACAAAAGTTACTTGTTGTATGTTTTCTTTCTATGTCCGGTATCGTAGAGTACCACTATTTTTTTCAACTTCATTTATCATGTAGAGAACTCTATAATTGCCGCTTCTAATTGCCCATTTTCCTGCAAGATTTCCCCGTAAAGTTTTCCCTACATAAGGATCAACTTCAAGCTGCCTTATTGCCAAATCAATTTTTTGCTTTGTAGGGATATCATATTTGCGAAAAGCTTTTTCAAAAATTGTTGAAACCTGTAGCTTATATTTCGCCAGATTCTTTCAACTCTTTGAGGAAATCATCATAATCTCTAACTCTTCCCGCTTTAACATCTGCCTCAGCTTCTCTTAGACTATCCATAGCTTCTTTATCTTCCAAAATATTAAAAGTTTCAACAAGTTCCTCAAGTAAACCACTTACTTTTACCAGCAAAACTCTATCTTCGTCGGTAATAAGAACACTCTCAGACATGAAATCACTAAAACTAATACTACAACGCAGTCTTTAAAATATTATTCCATTTCTAATGATATTGAAAACCTTGGGTAGAGAAAAAACAGTTGTTTTTACCCTAAGTTGAGCACTTGATTATTAGAGATTATCATGTATAGCATTTTACGTTTTGATAATAGCCTTGTTGGCTATCAAAGTTGATGGCATTGGAAATATTTTAGTTATGAGCGGTTTTATTGGTGTTTGTTAGTTTTTAAAATTTCGAGATTCTATGTTAGGCCTTTATACACAAAAATTGGGTTAGCAACATGAAATCACATTAACACACATCAGGTATTTGAACCAGTTTTCAACATCATCACTAAAAGTAATCATAGCTAAAGCCGTCTTTAACACCTTTGCAGCAACCCAAGACCTACCTTAAACTTTTTCAAAACTTCCTTCTTTGACCACAAAACATAAACATAATTCAAATCCAAAGAATAAGTAGACAAAAACCAACAGCCCACACTCAAAAGCAGAATCCTCACACACCCACAACATTATACGACCACAAACTACCCAAAAACACCACGCACCCTTAAAAGTACTCTAAAAAACTACTATAGCAATACCCTTACAAATGTACAACAACAAATGTAGAGATCAGTTTAAACTACAGAAAAACATACATCGTAAAATGTAACTGTTATATAGGAAATGTAAAACAAACTAATTTTAATATTAAACAAAGGGTGTTATGTATGGTTAAAAAACAGTATGAGTTAATCAGTCATGATATGAATGGTATAAAGATCTTTGATCATCAAAACAAAACCCTAGTTTCCATAACTATAAACCCTAAAGGTCTTCAGTGTCATCACTGTGAAACAAGTCAATGTCTGCATGTAGATTTCATGTTAAGCGTACCTGATATGGCAAAAACTGTTCGACAAAAAATTAAGGCTGGCTGGAATCTACCCGACCCTGACCGATAAAAGTTTAAAACATTTTTTACCCCAAGCTATGTACGGTAAAAGTATAAATGGAATAAAGGAATATACTGTATTCAGATATAGTTTACATAACTCTTGTATCGCATAAACAATAAACAAATCATTTAACGATACAACAATCTAATTGTTCAAGATTAAAGGGAACATAACGTGGGGTTAAAACGTAATGAAAAACACAACTAAATTATTAACAACCATAATAACGGTCATATAGCAACATGAGTTCATATTAACGCAAATGTTATATTGGAGATAACGCTTATTTTTTTGATATGCGACCCATATCAAACGAAAAACGCCAAATAATCATCCAAGCAAAAAAACGAGGCAAAACAGAAAAAACCATACTACAATAGATACCAGACATCAGCCAAAGCTCCATAACAAAAATATACAAACAACACCAAACAACAGGCACACACCAACCCAAACCCTACAAAGGAAGCAAAAGCCACCTCACCCCCAAACAAGACCAACAAATCAAAGACAAAATAAAACAAACCCCCAACA
>WREZ01000005.1 GCA_009779045.1 Candidatus Bathycorpusculum sp.
AAAGCTGCTCCAAGGGACATGTTAAGGCGATATGCGAGTTCTTCAGGTGTTATGTCAGGTTTTTCTTTAAGTATAGTGTCTTTTGTGTAAGCCTTATGAGAGGGATACATTATAGAGACATGAACAGTATCTACTAGCAACTGCCAAAGGTGTTCTTTACTGTAATTATCTAAATTCAAAGCGTATCAACCGTTAAACAATATAAATCATAATACAACAAGCTTAATACGTATTATCACACAACAACGTAAAAAAATCCATAGTCCAGTTTTTGTTAAATGAAATGGATATAAAAGAAGGGTGTGTGAGGAAAATTATGTTAGGGTTATAACACCGTCTTTAAGGGTTAGTTTTCTTTCGCGTATGAGTCGTTTTAAGATTTCGTTAAAGTATTCTTTTGATTTGTCTGTTGAGTGGGTAAATCCGAAGACTTTTGCGGTTTCAGCTACTAATGATTCATCGCTTATGCCTAAAGCGTATTGAGCGATAAGTTTTATGACTGCTTCTATTTCTTCAGGTGGAAGGTGTTCTAGTTTGCGTTTGGTTTCAGGGATGCCTTCAACGGGTATGCGTATTTGTATGTCTTTTATATGTGGTGGCCATAGGAAACTGCCTTTTATGGTAACTTTTTGATCTCTAAGTAAGGTGTTAAGTGCTTCTTGTACTGCATAGCTAATGTTGGTTGTTATGCGTTTAATTCCCCAAGCGTCTGCAAGGCGTTCAACAGCGTAGTCAAAGTGTATTGGGCCTTCTTTTTCTACTAGTTCGCCGAGAAGTTGTGTTTGGATGTCGCGGTTTTCGGGGTAGTGGAATTCGTTTTTTTGTTTTGAAGTGTGTGCAGATGTTTCTGTTTGGATTTTAATGTAGGGGTTAAATGCTGCTTTTAGAGGATATATTTTGTAGGGTACACCGATTTTTTCTATACCGGCGAATTTGACTTTACGTACTTCAGTTTCTACTATACCGTCTTCTTTTAGATCAACTGAGGGTTTTAAGGAGTCTTGGTCTAATTGTAGTTTTTGTGCTTGTTCGAGTGCTTCTTTTAAGCGTTTAATTTCGGAGTCACGGCGGGCGACCCAAGAGGGGGCCCAAACACGGTGAATACGCCAACCTAAGCCTTTTAGGACTTGTTCGCGGAGACGGTCGCGGTCTCTGGCGCTGTTGCTTGAACGATATGTTGTTCCATCACATTCAACACCTAAAAGATAGCATCCTGGATTAACTGGGTCAAGAACGCCTATGTCAATTTTGTAGCCACTACAGCCTACTTGAGGTGTAACTTCGTAACCTAATTTTTGGATTTCTAAGGCTATGTCTTCGTCAAGATAAGACTCATAAATGCCTGTTCGTTTATATGGTGTAGTAAGACTGTTAGGTCCTTTTTCTGCATAGTCAAGATAGTTGCGTAATGTTTGAACTCCTTCAGCTTTGGTTTCAGAGTTAATATCGGCAGACTTAATGGATGTAACGATAACAACTTTTTCGCGAGCACGAGTTACAGCAACATTTAAACGACGCTCGCCACCAGGCTTGTTTAGAGGCCCGAAATTCATAGTCAACAATCCACTCTGATCACGACCATAGCCAACACTGAAAAATATGACGTCACGTTCATCACCTTGAACATTTTCGAGGTTTTTAACAAAGAATCCTTCAAGACGGTCTTCTATGAAGAATTTTTCAAACTCTGGTTGTTCTTTTAAGCGTCGGTCAATGGCTTCAGCAATGGTTTCCATTTGAGTTACACTAAAAGTGACTACTCCAAGAGTTTTTTTAGGATATTTGGTAAAATGTTCAAACACCAAGTTTACAACTTTTTCAGCTTCAATTGGATTATCACGTCTTCCACCTCTATCATAGAGTCCATTTGGAACATATACCATTTTTACGCCTAAACTATCATGTTGTGCTTTTGCTGCGGGGAAAGTAATGAGACGATCGTCATAGAATTTGTTGTTGGAGAAAGCTATTAGGTCTTCATGTTTGCTGCGGTAGTGCCATCTTAATGTTTTGACGGGTAAACCAATACCGAGGCATTCGTCAAGTATGCTATCAAAGACTTCAAAGTCTTCATCATTTATTTGGCTCCAGTCAAGGTTGTCAATTAATGATTTTTGGAAGAAGCTAGTTGGGGGTAACTGTTTATTGTCGCCTGCGACTACAAGGGTTTTGCCGCGGTAAATTGAGCCTATTGCGTCTTCGGGTACAATTTGTGATGCTTCATCAAATAAGACAAGATCAAAGTGTGCTGCTTCTGGGGAGAGGAATTGGCTTACGCTAATAGGGCTCATAAGTAGGCAGGGTTTTAGTTTGACAAGTAAGTTGGGAATTTTTTGCATTAGAGTTCGTATGGGCATTATTCGACGTTTTTTTGCTGCTTCTCTCATAAGGATAGCTGTTTCAGAGTCATTTGCTTGAATTAGGATGTCTTGGGGTTTTCGGCTATTTGCTGCGTCAATAACCATACTGGAGGTTAAATGGATAAGTTCTTTGTCGAGTTGTTTGAAGTCATTTATTAGTTGTTCATGGTTTTCGCGTCGGAATCGGCCTAAGCGGGAGTCTTCATTGTAGAGGTTATTTATCCATTCTTGATAGGCACCTCTGCGGAAGGAGTCAAGTAGTTGGTTTGCAGGTGTTTTTTGTTCAACAAGTCTTTCAAAGAAGCCATTTAAGTCTCTGAGGGCAAAACGGTTTCTAAGGTCTTTAAAGTCGATCCAAATCTGTAGTTCGTCAACTCGTTCACGTAAAATCGTTAGTCGTTCATAAATAGTATGAAGGGGTATGTCGCGAAGTTTTTGGTTTTGATATTTAAGATCTGTTTCAAAGCGTGCTTCAAAAACAGCAATTGATTGTAGAGCAGTTTCATAATATCTAGTTAGTTTTGCATCAGATGGTGCATTAGAGGATCCAGCAGCTGCAAGAAGAGCAAATGCTTCTGGAATGGTAGTATCACCAAAAACTGTTTGAGCTCTTTTTACCCATTCAAGCACGTAAATAATGTCGGTCCAGTTTGTTTCAAGCTCATTGAAGCGGGAGCCGTATTTAATTTGAAGCTGAGATTTTTCGCCAGTTATAGTAGCTTCTTTTCGTCGTACTTCTTCAGCATTTACTAGATCCTCGAGGAGTTGTTTGTATGCTTTTGGTGAAGATATAGCTGTAGAGAGAGTTTCCTTTGTTAATATACTTAGAGGGGCGAGCTGTTTTTCAACATCAGCAGCCCATTCGTCAATTCGTTGTAGAGCAGCCTGTTTAAAGGTTACATTGGCGTATGGTAAACTTTCAGGGATTAATTCAGAGACATCTTTAGCTTGTTGTTCCCACATATTTATTGAATCTTCAAGTTCGCTGCCTAAGTGTTTAATCATAGGTGAAGGAGTGGAAGAGTTTGTAATTAGTTTGATCAAGTTTTCAGATAGGGGATTTGCCCATGGAACCGTTTTAAGTTCTTTAATTATGTTAATGGCTTTTTCTACTCTTAAGAAATCAGTATCATAGCCTTGATAGAATCGTCCTAACAAGTTTCTAACGTTTTCAGCTTGGGCATCAATTTCAGCACTAAGTACCTTGACTTTGCGAGCGTCAATTAGATCCTCTAATATATTTTTAGAAACTTTACCATCTATGCTAACGCGTGCAATTTGTTTTTGGTCATTACGAAAACTGGAACTAAACATTCGAGATAAGCCTTGATAACTATTATTATAGCGAACAACAAGTTCGTCAAGATCTAAATTGTAAATTCCTGCTGTATAAGACTTACATAACTTTTCCTTTAACAGATTGTGTTGTTGATAGGTGTCTTTTGCTTTTGAAATGGTACTATAGACTTGCTGAAAAATTACAGGGTCAAACCATTGTGGTTCAGGTTTATTTTCATTAAAGCAGAATAAAGCTAACTTGGAAAGATGTGTAACAGTTTGCGCGTTTAATGTGTCAATGGATATGCCAAAAAGATCAGAGAGGGCTTGGGCATTTTCACGCCATTTCTTAGCAGCTTGTTGTGTGTTTCGGATGTATGTTAAGAGTTTTTCCTGTTTGTCTAAAAATTCTGATTCTTGCAAGTTTGCGCCTGGAAACAGTTTTTCAAGAATAAGTAAATTCTTCTTTAACTCGCTAGATCTATCAAAGGCGAGATTAAAGAGGGCTGTTGTGTAATGTTCCATTAGGTTTTTTCTTGTGGTTTTAATCCATTGGCAAGTTTCATTGTAACCTTTTGCTTCAGTTATTAATGTGCCAATATCTCGGTTAAGTAGCCAGTGGGCTTCTGGTTTTGGACTTTCATATAATAGTTTACTGATGGTGATTAGCCATTTTGTTTGGTCAAGGGTTGTAGGGGGACTTAAACCTAATTGGTTGGCATAGTTTGTGTTTTCTAATTGTAAATCTTCAATGGTATGAGCGAGAACTTCTATAGAGGTTAATAGTTCAGAACGTACTTCTAGATTGTATAGACTAGCGCGATAACCTGCCCAAGGGAAGTCAGGTTCTTGGACTACTTGCCAGACTTTGCTTAACTCAGATGTTAAGCCTTCGAGTTCGCTTATTTTTTGGGGGGTTAGAGTGCTAAGACCTGTTAAACCTACAGTAACATATGGAACGTGTTCAAGACTGGCAATTACGCTAAGAGTGTCATAGGCACTTGTTTGCATGTATTGACGTTTTTCGTGTAATGCTGTAACGTAATTATTCAAGCTGTCACGGTAGGTTTTCATTGTTTCAAATTCGTGTGCTGAAGGTAGTTTACGGGGTATGAGCTGTTCGTCTAGGCTACGTTTAAGTTCAGCTACAACTTCTTGTTTGTTAGCTTTGCTGCTGTGAAGTTCTAAACAGAAATGTTTCAAACCTACGGCGTCAAGACGATTGTAAACTACGTCAAGGGCGGCCATTTTATCGCTGACAAATAGTACAGATTTTCCATGAGCTATACATTCAGCAATTATGTTTGCTATTGTTTGACTTTTACCTGTTCCAGGTGGACCTTGCATTACAAAACTTTGACCACGAAGAGCATATTCAATGCTAATGCGTTGACTACTATCAGCATCTAAAACTTGATAGGTTTTTTCAGGTAATTGTATTTTATCCACGTCTTTTTCGTCTGGAAGTTGATCAAGGATTAAATTTTCATCTTTTATGCCAACAATAGCCCGTATTATAGGATGCTGAGTAACAAGTTCAACATTAGACTCAAGATCCTTATAGATAACAAGCTTATGGAATGAAAAAAGCCCTAAATCCACTGTAGACTCAACAGTCCAACCGAATTCCGAAACAGCCTGAGTTACAGCGTCAAAATAGTTTGCAAGAGTCTCAGTTTCCCAATCCTCGGGTGGAGACGGTAAATCGATTTTGAAATCAGTTTTCAATTTTACCTGCAATGCAGGATTTACAACCGCTTCTTCTTCAACAGGAGGCACAAAAACCTCAAACGGTTTACGAACAGACTCTTTTACCAACTCTAAAGGCACTAAAATCAGAGGCGAATGCACAGTCTCCCTAGTCTCACTATCAACCCAATTCAAACGACCAAAAGCAGCATAAAGAATTCTAACACCCCGTTCACGATAATCAAGCAAAGAACGCCGCTGTAAATTCTTAAGAGTCCGTTCAAGATCAATACGCGCCATATTATTGTTAACAATCTGCTGCTTTGAACCAGACTTTTTAGACCCATCCGCAACATCTAAATCATCAAAAGGTACATCAGTTTGACTTTCATTCTCAGCAGGAGGCATCCAAAACTCAATACGCTTCTTTTTTATCACCAATTCTTTAAATACAGTTTCTGCATCCGGTTCATTTATCGATAAATTCCCACGCTTAGAAGCATGAAAATAAAGCAAGTTATTTCTTCTTGTTAAATCAATTAAACGCGACTTCCAGTCATAAACACGCCGCATAGACGGAGAAGAGTTAATTTGTGCCAAATAGACCACCCTCAAACAACATTATTAAGTAATTTATTACACAGTTACTTCTTTAATATTTATGGTTAAATATAACAAATAAAACCCTAAAAAAAGCCCAAATACACCACCAAAACTTATAAAAATACTAAAAATAAAAAATAGAAAAAATAAATTAGCGTTTTACTTTCAAAACAGTAAATAAAAAGACACAGAAAAACATAAAAAAACGCAAAAATAACAAACACAAACGCGGCTCAGTTAATAAAAAAGAAATATCACCACATAAATTCAAGCCTGAGCGTATATACAGACATCATTTTACTGTTTGATGGATTTTTCTATAGCGTCTAAAACTACTGCACGAACATTTTCAGTGCCAATTTTACGCGTTTCAATAATTTTGACACCTGTGTTTAATTTTTCAAGTTCACGTCTGCATTCTGCGGGTGTATCAACTGTGTCAAGAATGACAAAGCCCTCAACGCTGCTAAACATTTGTTTAAAAGCAGCTTCATCCACACCTTGTGTAGTTAATTGGGTTTTCATATTTTTGAAAAAGTCAATCATGCCTATGCTCATAAACATCAACTTGTGCTCAGGGTCAGCGGCTTCTGATTTGCCTTTTCCTCCAAGTTGACAGTCGATGCAATTTAGAGCATTAATTTTAACTACTCCGTATTCCTTGGCGAGTTGATTCATCTCGTTATTTGGTCCCAAACAAAGATCGCCATAAACAAGCACTACTTGTCCTGAATAGTGTTTTAAAGTAGTCTCAAGTGTTTTGCGCACATTTTTGTCAATAAGGGAGTAGTCTACATGAAAGTTTTTGTTGACAAAAACAAGGTCAGCGTCAAGTTTGCCCTCTTTAACAAGTCGCTGAAGCTCAGGTTCAAGGACGCTGCAGGAAATGAGACAGGTTTTCTCGTTTTTATTCAAAGTTATCTGCCTTTATGGTTTTATGCAGTATTTTGGCCATTTTGGCCAATTTTGTGGTATATCACAGGTGCTAAAATCGACAGTTAGGGTCATGCCAATTTTAAGTTTCTCTTGAGATACGTCTTGTATTATTCCTGGAAGTTTTAGACCGCCCTCTAACTCTATAATGCCTATGGTGTAGGGTGCTAAGTTTTGAAATTGTGTGGGTGCTATGTGTATTATGGTGTAAGTTAAAAGGTGGCCTTTGTTTGGAATTTGTGTCCATTCAAATTGTGTGGTATAGCAAGTATCGCATAATGGGCGTGGGGGTAGGTGGATTTTGCCGCATTTTAGGCATTTACCAGCCATTAGCTTTCCTTGTGTTAGGAGTTGGTAAAATTGTTCTATAGAGAAGAAGGTTTCTGGGGTGTTGCTCATGTTATTGTGCACTCCTATAAATGTGAATTGCAGCAGTTGCGCCTGAGCCGCCGACGTTGTGTGTTAAACCGGTTTTTGCGTCTTTGACTTGGCGGCGTTCTGCTTGTCCGGTGAGTTGGAGGTAAATTTCGTATGTTTGGGCGGTGCCTGTTGCGCCAACTGGGTGGCCTTTGGCTTTTAGGCCGCCACTGGTGTTAACGGGGATGGATCCGCCTATTTTTGTTTGGTTGTTTTCTAATAGTTTACCGCTTTCGCCTGGTTTGCAGAAGCCTAAATCTTCATAGGCTATGAGCTCAGCGCTGGTAAAGCAGTCGTGTACTTCTGCAAGGTCTATGTCTTGGGGGGAAAGCTTAGCCATTTCATAAGCGTTTTTGGCTGCGGTTTTTGTTGAGTTAAGTGAGGTAAAGTCTTGGCGTTCATATAGGCCAATGGAGTCACTGGCTTGTCCACTGCCGATAATATGTACTGGATTGTCAGTGTATTTGGCGGCTATTTCGGGTTTTGTTAGGATTATGCAGCTTGCGCCGTCGGTTACAAGGGAGCAGTCATATAGTTTGAGGGGCCATGCTACATATCTGGATTGCATAGCGGTTTCTATGGTGATTTCTTTTTGCATGTGTGCTTTAGGGTTAAGGCTTGCGTGGTAATGGTTTTTAACGGCGGCCATTGCAAAATGTTCTTCTTTTGTGCCATAATCATGCATATGTCTAGTAGCCATTAGGGCGTATAAACCGGGAAATGTTATACCGTGGTATTGTTCAAAGGGATAGTCAGATGCCATGGCAAGATACTCGGTAACTTCAGCTGTTGTGCGGTGTGACATTTTTTCTACTCCACCTACCATTACAACATCGGCAAGGCCAGACATTACAGCGTAAATGCCTGTTCTCAGAGCTGCTCCAGATGAACCACAAGCAGCTTCGCAACGAGTGGCGGGAATACCAAGTAATCCTATCCAATCAGCAATAATTGCTCCCATGTGACCCTGATGCTCATATGCTTCACCCATATGTCCAATAAACATGGACTTAATATCACGTTTTGGCTCAAGTTTTGGACAACGTGCAAACGCTTCTTGAGCGGCTATTGTGAAAATTTCGCGTGCAAGTAAACCGTCATGTTTTTGAAATTTTGACAGACCAGCGCTAACTATACTAACAAGGGGTTTTCCATTCAACACTGCTTCCTCACTAAATAATAAACATAGATTGCACAAATAAAAACATACCAGCAAACGTTAATGAAACAACATCAAAAAAAAGCAGACAATGTTAAATTGAGATTTTACTAACACCATCCTCTTTTTCCAACATAATTACATGCTCAGCTTTATCTGCAAAAACTTCACTATGAGTTACTGCTATTATTTGTTCTATAGCTTTAAATCGACTAATAGCCTCAGCTAAATGCTCAATACTCCCATCTTCGCTTCCAAGATTTTCCGTAGGTTCATCTAACATCAAAAGACTTAACCCATGACCCGTTTTAGACTGCATAATTAATTGCCCCAGACCCAATCGGTAAGCAAACGCCAAAAGAGTACGCTCACCACCTGAAAGATTACCAACCTCACGATCTATACTAAAGTCACTTTTCACATAAGGAGTATAAGATTCATCAATAACTATATTCATTAAAGGAGTTTCACCACTGACTAAACTGTCAAGTATCTGCTGGATAAAATTACGTAGCGCCTTTACAAATTCCATACGAAGCTTAGGTTGGATACTACGATACGCATCTCGAATAGCACTAAGAAGTTCAAGTATACGTCCGAGTTTTTCAATTTTCTCAGCTTTCTCTTGGGCAGCATCAATACGCATTTTTATCTCATCTATACGACGCATGAGATCTTTTTTACGACTCTCTTTAAGGCGAACATCAGAGTCTAAAACATAGTATTGTTTAAACGTTTGTTCTCGACGCATACGAGCAGCGTCTAAGTCAGATATATCAGCGTTAGTAATTTCAGTCTGAAGCAGTTTATACTGTGCTGTTTGGTTAAACTCTAACTGTTGAGCGTTTTCAAGTTCAACTATTAATTTTGTGAGGGTATCTTCTTCTTCACTTATACGAATTTTTAGGTCAGTTTCACGGGTTAAGCACGTTTGCAGATCTGAGTAAGCGGTTGAAGCAGTGGTTTTAGCTTTCTGTAAATCAGCAATTTCAAGACGTAGATGATTAATGATTCTTTGTCGTTCAACATTTTCCTGCTCAATACGTGTGAGAAGATCAGTTTTGTATTGACCTGTTAAAGTTTGAATACATAGTGGACATTTATCTTCTTGAGATAATTGACTAAGTCGTTTTTGGTCGGTCAATATACCTTTAGAGGCAGCTTCCTGTTCTCCACGTAGACTACTAATTTTATCATCAAAAGAAGCTAAAAAGATTGCTAATTGTTCAAAAGGCTGATTTATTGGTAACCCTGCCTGTTCGAGCTTAGTTAAAGACAATTCTTTTTGTAAATTTATAGAACTTTGCCGCTGGTACAAGTTGTCAACAAGAGTTTTTTTGTCTTCAATTCTTTGATTAAGAGCAGTAATCGAGTTAGTTACATTCTGCAAACTAGTATGGAGCTGAACTTCTTTTCGTTTAAGTTCTTCGACTTGACATTTTTTTTCTTCAAGGGCTTTTAGATTCTGTTCTGCCTCTTCAAGAAAACGTTTTGCGATTACCAATTTTTGGGTTATAGTTTCAAAATCTATTTCTAAAAGCGTAAAGTCCTCACTAGCACGATTATAATCATTGCTTAAAGCTTCAAGATTGTTAACGTCTGAGTCTTTGGCGTAGATACGTTTTTCTGTTTCATAATCACGCTGATACTGCGCTATACTACTCCAAGCAGTTTCATAATCTGATATACCAAACAATTCGTCAAGACGTTTCTGTCTATCACGAGGAGCTACATCGAGCAACTCTTTAAGATGCTCTTGTCGAAACCAAACAATTTCACGATAAAGATCACGATCTAAACCCGTTATAGCTTTAATTTGCTCAGCTATAGCATCATTTTTAATACTAGCAATTAAAGTATCCTCTTCATACAAACAAAGCTGAGAAGAATCCTGAGTTATACTATTACCCTTACGATGGAGCCCACGAATTATTTTATAAGTTTTACCACCATGAGAAAACTGCACAGACACCCTACCACACTCCGCACCTTCCCTAAGCAGATATTCAAAACCTCGAACCACAGAACCACCAAACAGAGCAAAATCAACAGCATACATAATACTAGATTTCCCACAACCCACACCACCTACAACACAGTTAAAACCGTGCGTGAAAGGCACAGTTGACTTAACATGACTACGAATGTTTTCCAGTTGGACAACTTCAATTTTCATTTAGATAACTCCTCAAGAATTTGTCTAACTTTTTCATCCTGCTTGCAGACAAGAGGCTCAATCAAAGTTAAGGCTAACTTGGCAATCTGATCAGTATCTTCCTTGCTATAACGTTCGCCAAAAATTTGTGTAAAATACTCATAAGATTTAGTCGATAGGTCTTTAAAATTATCTTCAAAAATATTTCGCACAACCTCATCTAAAACCACAGATTCTTTAAGCAAAACTACGGGATGAACAAATAGGGCTTTTTTGTTTGCTGCACGAATTTGAGCTATATCAAGTTCAGTTCGACTTGCCTCCATAGGCAAAGTACCTCTCAACACAGGAATCACAACAGCACCGGCTATATCTACCTCTTGAACCATTTGCGTTGCGATCTGAGCTATTTTAGCAGGAGTCATACCTGAAAAATCAATTTCGTCTAAAACAACAAATTGACGCGGCGAATTAAGAGCCATTTGCTCAATTTGCAGCTCACCCATTTCATTTACCTGCACATAATTAAAACCCTTAGAATACCTAGCCTCATCATAACCTGCTGTTTCAGTGCAACCACTATAGACTAAGAAACCATCTTTGAATTTGACGCTAGACCGTTCATGTATATGCCCAGCGGCATAATAACAAAAACCTGACGGCAACATATCAGGTGTCAATTCTGCTTCAATATAAGGCGGCTTAACACCCGATACATCCACAGCCCCATGCAAAACAAAAATGTTACAAACACCCTCTATAGGAAGGGCAGGTTTTTCCATCATAAATTTAGGCAAAGCCTCTTGAGTTTTATGACGAGTATGATAATTTGGTATACCATAAACATAACAACACCCGGGTTTATACCAACATGCACCCTCATGACGAGGAAGATAATAAATTAAACCAGCACTATCAAGAGGATAGAGAATTGTTCCAGTTATAATGTTAGGGGCAGAGTCATGAGAACCATCAACAGCAAGCACAGGGATTTGAGCATCTTTTAACCGTTTAAAATTTCGTATAGTATTTTCAAGGGTAATATTTGAGGGCCTTGGCTGATGAAATAAATCACCTGCTATAATCATAAAATCAGGCTTAAGCTCCAATACCCGATCCACAAGTTCAGCAAAAGCATCATCGAAATCTTGACGCCTCACCTCAAGACCATACTGTGAGTAACCCAAATGCAAATCGGAAGCATGAACAAAACTGAAAGCTCTCAAATTCTAACCTCAAAGTGATTAAAATAGTGGAGTGTAATTTTTAAGGGCTTTGGTGTACGACCCTTTTACAACATCAGAAACTTGCATAGCAAAACACATACTAAAAACTACATTTTTGGGGAAAAATATTAAACCATTGAACACACTTCTAGTTAAAGGTAAAAATAATGAAATGTCAAATTTGCGGAATAGATGTTGCTATGCCATATAGTTGTCCTCACTGTGGAGGGCAATTTTGTAGTCAACACCGTTTACCAGAAAACCATACCTGTCCGCAAATCAGTAGAGCACGCATCCAAAGACAAAACACTGTAGAAGAGACAATAACCCAAACAAACAATAGTGGCTATAACTATAGTTACAATTTTAATCCGCAACCAACTAGAACTCAGCGTCGTAATTTTTCTAGTTTTAAAGAATTAAAACATTTGGGAATAGCCGCTCTATTGGTAATTGGTATTGGTTTTTCAATAGGCTTATATAGTAACATGGGCAGTAGTGCATCTATCTGGACTTTAGGTATGATGTCTGTTTTCTCTGTTTGTTTGATGGCATCGTTTTTAATTCATGAGTTGGCACACAAATTTACTGCGCAAAAACGGGGGATGTGGGCAGAATTTCGTTTGACCCTATGGGGGGCACTATTTACGCTCGCTTCAGTAATTCTACCGATGAAACTTATAGCTCCAGGGGCAATGATGATAAAAGGAACCACAGATAGGAGAGGTATATTAAAAATTTCAATCGCGGGACCAATTACAAACATAATCTTTGCTTTAGCCTTCTTTGCGTTAATAGTTATTTTACCATATACAGTTACAGTTTCATCATCAATTTTGCAATATAGCTTTGTTTTTGCGTTTGTCGGCTACATTAATGCATTTATGGCAGTTTTCAATTTGATTCCCTTTGGTGTTTTTGACGGCTATAAAATCTTTAGTGTAGACAAAAAAGTGTGGGCAGCAGTATTCGTTCCAAGTTTGATACTATTAATCTATTATGGGTATTGGCTATTTTGGTAAACATTTAATCAGATTATATACGTTATAGGTATGTTAATGGTGAGTTCTTGATCATTAGCATATACTATGTAGTTGTAACCTGAATTCTCGTCAAAATTGTAATATACGTGGCTGAAAAATGTTCATAGTATCGCCACACATGTTGTTTATTATACTTCATTACAATTATTTTTTATGTGTAAGTATTTGTTTCTTATGTAGCAACTGTATCATTAATTTTTACTTGTGAGGCATAGTACAATTATGTTATACGACAAAAATGTGAGTTGTAACCTAAAATCTGCGTGGTTTTTTGCACATACAGGTTTGTATGGTGAAATTGATGGATTTACATGATTATTTTTCTTTGTATGTGCACAAACTTAATAAGAATTTAGGTTGTAAAAAATAATGTTTGCTATGCAACATATTTTAATTGAAATGATGTCTGCGAATATAAATCGAACTTAATACAAATGACTGTATAGTACAAAAACATGCAGAGTTCAGGTTGTAATCACTGACAAGGGTTTTTGAAAGTATTGGATATCACAGGGTGTATAATTAAGGAAAGAGTAGTTTTGGGTTGTATGGTGGGTGTTATGTTGGTGGGATGACGCCCATGCGGCTGCATTCTTCTTTTAGGCTGTCTCTTATTTGTTTGAGGTTTTGGCGTTTTTGTACGTATTCGTCGCCGTTGATTTTGTCTGTGCGGAAGTCACTGTCTATTTGGGTTAGTTGTGTGTTGATTTCCATGATGCGTTCTTTTATTTGGTCTACGTAGGATACTGTTTTTTCTTGTCCTATGGCTTCTGAAGGGGTGAGTGCTGTTTTTATTATGCCGTCTTCTATGCGTAGTATTCTGTTGGAGATACGGGCGATGCTGGGGTCGTGGGTTACCATGATGATGGTTTTTCCTAGGTCTTTGTTGATTTTTAGCAGGTATTCTGCGATGAGTCGGGCGTTTGCGGTGTCTAATTCGCCTGTGGGTTCATCGGCTAATATGACGGGTGCGTCATTAGCTATTGCTGAGGCTATGGCTATGCGTTGTTGTTCTCCTCCGCTTAACTCTTCGGGTCTGTGTTGGGCGCGTGTTTCTAGTCCTACGGTTTTTAGGAGTTCTTGTACGCGTTCTTTGCGTTTGTTTCGTTTGACACCTGAGGCTACCAGGGAGAATTCAACGTTTTCTTGTGCTGTAAGTGTTGGGATTAGGTTGAGGTTTTGGAAGATGTGTCCTACCATTTTTCGGCGGAAGTCGACTAGTTGTCGTACTGAGAGATTTGTAACAATTTGGTCTCCAACGGTGACTGCGCCGGCTGTGGCTTTGTCTAGGCCGCCTATGATGTTTAGTAGGGAGGATTTGCCGCTACCGCTTGGTCCTATGATGGAGACGAGTTCGCCTGCGGATATTTCTAGGTTTAAGCCTCTTAGGGCTTGTACTTCGATTTTTCCGGTGTGGTGAATTTTTATTAAATCTCTTACGTTTACGTTAAGTCCGCTCATCTTGTTCTAACCATCTTTTCTAGTTTAGTAACATATTGACTGGTCATAATCAGAATTGCACCTATTGTAGATGTATATATAAGAGCAATGTAGGTTCCGATAATGGCTATGGCGTTAGGTGGGAAGATTAATCGTTGAGTTACAAGGTTGTATATAGCAATAGGTGTGTTAGCTGTGGATATGGTGCCATATGCTATTATGATGCCTACTATTGTGCCTAGTATTACTGCGAATGTTATAATGGCTATGGATTCCATAAGGAACATCCATACGAGTTGTCTATATGATAGACCTCGTACGCTCATTAGTGTTGCTTCGCGGCTGCGTTCTTTTAGACCTACTATGGCTATTAAGGCGGTTCCTACGGAAGCTGAGAGTACTGCAAATATGAGTCCAAAGCTTTGTAGTTCTAAATTTTTAAGGTCGCTATATGTGTTTAGATTGTCCATGTTAACGGATAGTTGCCATTGTGTATCAAATGAGTTAATGCCATACACGTCTAAGTCAAGTTCATATATTTGGTTTGCGACCTCGGTGCCGTTAACATCTGGTTCTAGGCTTATAAGAATTTTAGTTAAAGGATACTCTATATTGTAAATGTCGCTGCCTTCAGTCATGTTAAAGAGCTGCCGGGGTACATATGAGTAAAATGAGCCACCAAAGGAGTAGCTAAAAACAGATATGCTACCAAAATTACTGCTGCGGCCTATGGGATAAAAGTTGTTACCGTTGTCTTCTGGGGGGTCAGGGCCAAAGAAGCCTACTACTTTTAGTTGTTGTGGTCCTGAGGCGAAATATATTGTTATAGTGTCATAGAGGGAGAGATCAAAGTTTTTGGCAATACTTTTTTCAAGGATTATAGTGTTATTATTGTTTTTTAGGTCAGTAATCATTTGTTCTACACTAGAACCTGTAAACCAGTTGTCTTCATAATAGGCAGAAACAGCCCATGCTTCAGGTTCTATAGTTCTCACCTGCATCGTGCCCCATTGATTAGTTAATGAGGGCGCATTAATACTGCATTCTATACTTGCGTTGCGAATACCAGATACACTTTGGGTAATGTTATTTAGAATTTCTTGGCTTCTTGAGGCATTAGCTACAGTTAAGGATATGTCAGCGCCGACACTATTTCGGACGTTGCGAACGATATAGTCTTCTTGACTAGCCATTTGTACGGTAACTTGAACACTAAGGCCTATAATTAGTGCAATCAAAAATGCGATAGCTGCTAATCGTGCAGGGTTTCGTCTAACATTTTTTGCCGCTAAAGCGCCTAACTCACCCATAACTGAGGCAATCTTTGTTGCTACCTTTTGAAATATAGATGAATCCCGTATAAGAAGAGCTGTAAAACCCCAGAAAAACAACAAAGGACCTATGTAGGTCATAATAGAGTCAAAAAGAATCACTCCACTAGAAGCAACAGATAAGAACATATTACCATAGACATAATTCCATTGATTAAATAATTGAGAAATGTTTACCCCTAAAAGAAATACAACAATTTTGTAGCCACCCAAAATAAGGGCAATTATAGGAAATATTTTTCGAGACTGTTTTTCAGGTGGCATATAATCACGAAGGGCATCAATAGCTGGCAATTGTGAGGCTCTACGAGATGATAAATACACTGAAGTAACAGCTAAAATAATAGCAAAAACAAGTGTAGATATAGCAACAATAGGATTTAGTATACCTGAACTAAAAAGATTATTCAAATTAACTGCGCCAGCATAATACTGGTTCAAAATTAAGCCACCAACTATGCCAAATAATCCACCAATTACACCTATTACGAAAGCTTCTGCTAAAAACATCAACTGTATTTGCCTACTAGAAAGACCCTTAGTTAAGAGAAGACCAATTTCTCGCCGTCGGATATTAAACCGTAACTTTCGGTCTCTAGGTAATATGTGATTTTGAGCTTTTGCATATTATTACCATATATCTCAGTTAAAACATAAAATTCAACCCAATTAAAAAAACATTTCATCAAAACTCCA
>WREZ01000006.1 GCA_009779045.1 Candidatus Bathycorpusculum sp.
CTATATTGGTTATGTCTGAAAATGTGGGTGGGGTTTTGGGTTGTTGTTTATTCTTCGGTTGATTGTAGCATACGGTACATTGTTTCGTAGCTTTTGCTATAGTTGTTGTCGGTTTTGGCAAGTTTTGTTCGTAGTCGTTCCATTCTTGCCATGATTTCGGTGGTGTTTTTGTTTTTCATTAGGTCTAGCCATGTTTGGGCGTTTTGGATGAAGTGTTCTTCTATGTTGCTTAAGTTTGATAGTTTGGTTTGTATATTTGCGTATATGTCGGGGGTTTCTTGTGCGGTGGCTTCGGCTAGGGTGAAGAGCATGCGGTATGTGGTGCCGGCAAGTTTTTTAGATTCAGTGAAATTTTTTTGTTCTAGTAGTGTTTCGCAGGTGACTAAGCCTATGAATTGTGGTAGTCCTAAAATTATGGACATAAGTTCGTCGTGTTTTTGTGGGGTCATGATGAAGACGTTGGCGCCTTCTTTTTCAAGCCATTGTTTGTATTTTTCTGCAGTTTTTTCTTCTTGTTGATTAGTTGGGGTGAGTACATAGGCTTTATGTGTTACGCCATTGCTGCCGGGGCCAAATACTGGGTGAGTGCCTAAAACTGTTGCGTCTTTGATGTATTGGTGCATGATGTTAACGGGGTGTTCTTTTATGGAGCAAATGTCCATTATTACTTGTTCTTTATGGGTGAAGGGTGCAATGGTTTTGATTATTTCTTCAAAAGAGGATATGGAAGTGCAGATAAGAATGTTATCTGCGTTTTGTACTGCTTTTTGAAAATCTGTAGTTGTTTCAATTTGCAGTTCTTCTTTGAGTTTAGCCATTTTCTCAGCACTACGGCTGGCAAGAATTACGGTGTCGCCTTTTTCTTTACAGAATTTGGCAAACCATAGGCCCATTTTTCCTGCGCCAAGAATGGCTGTTTTCATTCTATTTGGGGGCCTCGCAGATTTTATCTAACCCCTCCTCTATCTCATTGTCTGGTGCGGTTAAGCTTATGCGGAAATGTTCTCTGTAGTCGCCAAAGCTTGTGCCTGGTGCTACTGCTACGCCGCTGTCTAAGAGGCTGAGAGTGAATTTTTCTCCGTCTAAGCCTTCTCGTTTAGGGAATACATAGAAGGGTGCATCTGGTTGGGTGAATTTGAAGCCTGCGGCGCCTAGTTTTTTGCTTGCAAGGTCTGCACGTTGTTTGTATTTAGCTTTAATGTTTTCTGCAATTTGTTCACGTAACTCTAAACCTTTCATTGCGGCTTCTTGGATAAATACGGGTACATTGTTGAAGGTGATTTGGTTTAGTTTAGTTACTTGATCAATAAGCATTTTGTTTGCTATTATGTAGCCAACACGCCAACCTGTCATAGTGAACGTTTTGCTAAATCCATTGGAGAGAATATGTTTAGAATCAGCACCATAGTCTAGAATGCTTTTGGTTTTGTTAAAAGCGATCGCGCCGTAAACCTCATCGGAGAGTACAATTATGCCTTTTTTGTTGGCAATTTCAACAATGCCGTCAAGTGTTTTATCATCCATAATTTTGCTTGTTGGATTGTTTGGGTTATTTAAAATAATCATTCTAGTTTCGCTATCTACTAGACTTTCAAGTTGGTCTAAGTCAACTTTCCATCCTGTTTCCATTTCTGTTTTAAGCAGTTTAGTTTGGGCGCCAATGCTTTTAGCAATTAAATCATAAGCGGTCCAATATGGTGTGGGAATAATTACGTTGCCTCCTTTTTGCATGGTTAAAAACATAGTGCTAAAAATGGCCCATTTTGAACCTGGGGTAATTACTACGTTTTCTGCTTTAACACCATGTATTTCAGCAATTTTTTGACGTAGTTTAAGCTCACCATAGGAAGAGGCATACTTAGTTTTACCTGCCTTCATTGAAGCATAAGCTGCTTCAACAATTTCAGGTGGTGTAGCCATATCGGGGTCACCGAGGTTTAATCGAATTATCTTTTTGCCTTCGCTTTCTAGTTTTAATGCTTTCTCATTTATCTCATATAGCATAAAGAATGACTCTCCGTTAAGAGTTCCTTCTACTTTTGAATCTCAATGCACATATTAACTATTTCGCGATAAAGCAACTCAATTTGTGCAGGTTTCAACCCAAATTCAATAGCTCTATCTTTTACTTTACTGAAAACCTCTTGTTCCCTACTCTTATCAAGTATAGGTAAGCCCTGTTGCTTTTTGTATTCGCCGATTTTCCGGCAAATATCAACGCGCATACTTAACGCTTTTAAAATTTGGGCATCAATCTCATCTATACGTTCACGTAATGCCTGAATATCTTCCAAACTCTACTACAACCTCTCTTTTTTACTATTATTATTTTTATCTTCAAAAAATACTCTGGTAATGTGTCCTGCACGTATCAGATGATCCACCAGAGTTACCGCGGCCACTGCTTCAATAGCTGGTACAGCCTTAGGTACAACACACGGGTCATGTCTACCATTCACGTTTAACGTGACATTTTCCATGGTTAACAAATTAATCGTTTTTTGCTCTCTACTAATAGACGGTGTAGGCTTAATTGCCACTCTCATCGTAATCGGCATACCACTGCTTATGCCTCCAAAAATGCCGCCTGCATTATTTGTAACTGTCTCAACTTTGCCATCCTTTACTGTGAACTCATCGTTATTTTGAGAACCAAACATTTCTACCGCAGCAAAACCCGTGCCAAATTCTACACCCTTCACCGCAGAAACCCCAAACAATGCCTTAGCTAGATCAGCATCTAAAGCATCAAACAATGGTTCCCCAACACCTGCAGGCACATTAAAGGCAACACATTCCACTATGCCCCCTATACTATCACCCATATTTTTAGCCGCAACAATAGCCTCCTCCATTTTTTCGGCACAAACAAGATCTGGGCATCTTGTAGCAGCAATGCTGCGATTTTTGCGAATTTCAACAGCGCTGCTAAACTTTTTTTCAGACTTGACTTTACCTATAGATACGGTGTAAGCTAAAACATCAATGTTATATCTATTCAAAAGTTTTTTAGCAATTACACCTGCCATCACAAGTGCCACTGTGACCCGTCCCGAAAATCTTCCCCCACCTCTATAATCATTAAAACCCCCATAACGGACACAAGCTGGATAATCACAATGCCCCGGCCTTGGCAAATCTCTAATTTTATCATAATCAATAGACATGATTTCCTTATTATCCACAGTTATCGCGATAGGCGCACCCGTAGTTTTACCATTAAAAACACCACTTAAAATTTTAGCAGTATCTTTTTCAATACGAGCTGAAACAATCTTAGGTTGCGCTGGAATTCTCTGGTCAAGTTCTTCTTGAAAATCCTCCTCAGAAATTGACAACCCCGCTGGACAGCCATCAATAAGTACACCCACAATTTTACCATGGCTCTCTCCAAACGTGGTTACAACGAATTCTTTACCTAACGAGTTTCCCGCCAACAATTTCCGCTCCTATACTTGATAAATCAGTATAAAACGACGGATAAGACTTTCTGATACATTCCGCATTTTTCACTATAGTTTCTCCATTTGCCCGTAAAGCCGCAACAGAGCAAGACATAGCTATTCGATGATCATTACATGGATCAATGGTTGTCCCATGAAGTTTACAGGGCCCCTTAATGGTTAAACTTGAGTCATCCATACTAATTAAGGCCCCCATCTTTGTTAATTCTTTATAAACAGTGACTAACCGATCAGACTCTTTAAATCTTAACCGTTGAGCATTAAAAATCTTTGACTCCCCCTCCGCATAGCAAGCCAAAACTGCACAAATTGGCACAAGATCAGGAATATCTTTCACATCAATATCAACCGCCTTCAACAAGACTCCCTCACCTTTAACCCCCACCCACTGCTCATTAATTTCCATATTAACCCCCATCTGTTTAAGGACATCTAAAATCGCTTTGTCACCTTGCTTTGTTTGGTAATTCAGATTGTTTATTTTTACATTTGAGTTGGTGATGGCTGCTGCAGCTAAAAGAAACGCTGCCGACGAAAAATCACCCGGCACTTTACAGTCAACCTGCCTAAAGGACTGACTACCTAAAACATGGATATCACGATAATCCTCACTTATTTGTACTTCAATATGGTGCTGAGCGAGAACTTCTTGAGTCATTTTAACGTAATCTTTAGACTCAAGTGGAGTTGTAATTTGTATTTCAGTGTCCGCCTTAGCCATTGGGCAAGCAAACATTAACCCACTAACAAATTGACTACTAACATCACCACGAATACTGGTCTTTCCACCCGCTAAACCCTTGCCCTCGACAACTATAGTTTGTTGTTTTTCTATCTGTTTTGGATAAGCTTCTACATTAAGCATTTTAAGACTTGAAAGCAAAGGCTCAATTGGTCGGCGACTAAGTGAGCTAGATAATAGAAATGATGTTTGTCCTATAGCTAAAGCGGCGATAGGGATCATAAACCGTAGGGTTGCACCTGATTCACCGACATCTATTGCCTCATTTGTAGCCTTTAACTTGTCTGTACCTTGAACTGTCCAATGATTTTTATCCTGATGTACTTGAGCGCCAAGAGCCGTGATTGCCCGAAAAGTGGCTTGTGTGTCTTCTGATAAAAGCGGGTTTATAATTTTTCCTGAACCTTTGGAAAGTGCAGTGGCTATAAGCATGCGTTGTGTGTAGGATTTTGATGCTGGTGCGGTTAAGATGCCTTGTAAACTATTTACCGGTTTAACAGTTATGTTGGCCATTATGTAAGCACCCTGGCTTTTTCATGGTTTAAGTTTGTTTGTATAATTTCTCCTTCATAAGTTTGCCAAACTGCTTTAACTTGTTCTATATAGTCTTTGGATACGACAGCGGTGGTTGTAGGTCCTTTGCCGCATAATCCTGCTGCTTTTGCTCCAACATTTAGAGCATCTATAGCGATTTTGTCATCGAATCCTAACATAGCTGAATAGCATTGGCCATTTAATGTTAACGCTTCCCAATGTAGTCCATTTAAAGCCATGTTGTAGGCTGTCTCAATTTGGGGTTTAAATGAAGAAAAATTGCTAATGTCTGTATTTATGGTGTAAATTTTTTTAGGTGGGACTTGAAATAAAACTACATAGTCATCAGTTAGTGCTTCTCGTTTTACAAGTTTGTAATTCAAGTTGTCAGTGATAACTAAGTCGCCAAAGTATGATGCGCAAGCGTCATCAAATGCGCCTGTGATGGTGACTTTTGCTTCAAATGCTGCTAAAACGCCTAATTTTACAATTTCTATATCTTCCAAAGATTCGTCTAACGCGCCTAATGTTGCAAGAATAACTGCGTTAGCAGCTGTGCTGCTGCTTTTTAGTCCTCTAGCAATGGGAATATTGCTCCAGGTTTTAACTTTTGCGCCTAATTCTTTTTCTAGTTTGAAGTGTTTGAGAACTGCTAATATGGCTCTTTGAACTAAAACAGGGTTCTCTCCTTGGTCAGGTGTAATTTCTGTTTCAATAATTTGTGGTTCATTGGTTATTTTTACGTGTGCTTTAGTGTAGAGATTAACGCCGAAAGCTGCTCCTTTCTTAGTTGCCATGGCATTAACAATTGTTGCCGCCCCATGAGCTAACGCTGTTGCTTCCATAGGTCTCATGCAATTTGCACCCTGCCCAGTTGTTCTAAGGCAGCTTTTCTCATAACTTGTACCGGCGCTTTATGTCCTGTCCAAATTTCAAACGCTGCTGCTCCTTGATAAATTAACATTTCCACTCCGCTTATCACCTTAGCGCCTGCTGCTTTAGCATCTTTAATAAGTCGAGTTTCAAGCGGATTATAAACTATATCCATAACAGTTAAGTCAGGTCTTAAACAATCTAACGCAATTAAGCTTCTCTGATCTGTGTTGTTTTTCATTCCAACAGATGTTGTGTTAAGTAAAATGTCTGAATTGCTAATTTTCTCTCCAATAATCTCTGGTGAGAGTGAGTTTACAATGATTTTTTTGCCAAACTTGTGTTTTAGGGTTTCTGCTAACTTTTCTGCCACTGAGACTGTGCGATTAAGAACGACAAGTTCTTCTACTTCTTCAATTAGTGTGTGGGCTATTACTCGTGCTGCTCCACCCGCTCCAAGCATTAACACCCGTTTCCCGTGGGGATTTGCTCTGTTTTTTTTAAGTGCTTCAAGAGCACCTATACCATCAGTGCTATATCCAAAAAGTTTGCCCTCTTTGCAGTGGATGGTATTTACAGAGTTTAGGTATTTAGCAGTTTCATCAACCCAATCTAAATGCGGTATTACAGCTTCTTTATGAGGCATAGTAACACTCAAACCTAGCATACCTAAAGCCCTTATTCCTGCTAAAGCATTAGCAACCTCTGAAGGTTTTACCATAAACGCTGTGTAAACAGCATCTATATTTAGCGCGTTAAATGCTGCGTTTTGTATTACAGGACTTAACGAATGCTCTATTGGATCACCGATAACTGCACAAACATGTGTTTTTCCTGAAATAGTCACAGTTATTGCCTCAATAAAGAGTAGGCCGTTCTCATGTCATTTATGCTTATTTGTCCAGGTGCAGTTTCACTACCCTGTTCTAAAGCGGCAAAAGTGAAGAATGCTCCAAAAACTGGTGAAAGTAACCGGGAGATCCTGCCTTGTTCACCCATACAGAAGCATACCAGATGTGTTTTAGCCGCGTTTTCTGAAATAAAATTAAGCACAGTTAGGTTATCCTGTGTATTTTTAGCGGTGCTAATTATTTTACAAACATCCGCTCCACTACTTTTTTCTTCATTTAAGATACGATGCATTTCTTGAGTGTTAAATGCGCCATCAAATTTGTGAAAAGAAACAATAGTTTTAACGTTAAGTTCTTTTAAATCGCTGATTTGTTCTTTTAATTTTAAATTTGTTAAATCTAAATCGACATATTGGAACCCATTTTTTGCAGCGTCTATTAAAGTCTGCCAATGTTGTATTTGTGTTCCAGTAAAACTGCCTCTCTCACTTGGTAACTTGTTTGTGGCAATAAGAGGAATTTTAGTCGAAGCTGAAAGGTCACTAAATTTTGGGGTTTCAAAATTATCTAAGCGAATTTCAATAAAGTCTGCTTTAGCTGCCTCAGCTTTCTCAATTAGGGCTAATGCTTCCTTGTTGGTTTTTGGTTTTACTGAAACGCAAATGTTAGGTGTCATTTTTCAATCACTGTTTCGTCA
This sequence comes from Candidatus Bathycorpusculum sp., assembly GCA_009779045.1. Lineage (GTDB taxonomy): Archaea > Thermoproteota > Bathyarchaeia > Bathyarchaeales > Bathycorpusculaceae > Bathycorpusculum > Bathycorpusculum terrae. The sequence continues at coordinate 7,162 of WREZ01000006.1, forward strand.
GGTACACTAACACCGAAGTGTCTGCCGCCTTTTGCGGTAAGATGAACTATTACTTCATCACCCGGCTTAAGTTCGGTGACTGGTTTAGAGCCATTAGGCATAACTACACGTATAGTCTCTGCATTTTGCAGTATAGTTTTAATTAATTTATCTCCACTCTGTGCTTCGATAAGGATTAGTGGTCTAATTTCAATTTTTATTCTACCTACATTGGTTTTGCGTGTTTTGCCATCTTGTCTAATAATTACTACTTCATCGCCAGCTTTGAGTTCTTGAAGATATCGTGTAGTTTGTAAATTGCCTAAAGTATACATAGACAAAGAGCCTGCATTAACTCTAAATGGTCGTGATGCAACATATGGGTTTTCATGGACTTCTGCTTCTACTAAAAATAACCCTGCGCTCTGGCTGCCAACAAGTATGCCATCACCTGGAGCCATTAAATCACAGGTGTCAACACATACACGCGCGCCATTACCAATTGGTTTAGTGGAAATAATTTTTGCAACTGCCATTTCAAGTTTTAACGCTTCAGGTTTAACAATTGCAACAGTTTTCAGGATCTCTTCTAAATGAGTAGACCTAAGTAGTACTCCATCGGTGCCTAACTCTAAAGTTTCAAGAGCAACTTTTGCCTCTTCAGCATTAGTTACCTCCGCAATTAGTTTGCTCTTTCCATTAATGCGTGCAATAAGATTCTCTAACGGGATAACTCTCCAATTTGTAGTGCTAATTAACAAATAACTTGCACCTCTTTCGGCTGCTTCAACAATCATATTTTCTGTTGATTTATCTGAGATACAAATTCTTAGAATTTTACCCTTAACTTCTAAACTTTCAAAACTTGAGACTGTCGGCGACAAAATGGGGTGTTCTTGTTTTAATGCTATAAAACTGGCTGTGTCTCTTTCAACTATTACATCGCCGTATTGGTTAATAAGATCTGTTGGTGTGTTTTGTTTGCTGGTTTCTATCCAGAGTTCTTTCAAGGTGTTTCACCGAGAATTTTTTGTGCTTGCTCTATAGATGCCCCTTTATGTACAATAGCTGAGAGTGCTTTAACAATTAAAGCTTGGTTGTTCCATTGGAATATGTTGCGTCCCATTGAGAGTCCAGCGGCGCCTGCTTTTATGGCGTCGTTTGTGGTTTGTAGTAGTTCTTCTACAGATGTACATTTTGGTCCGCCCGCAATGAGGACTGGTACAGGGCAGCTTTCTGTAACTTGTTTAAATGTCTCTACTGTTCCTGTATAGTTAGTTTTTATTATGTCTGCTCCTAGTTCTGCGCCAATTCTAGCTGCATGAGCTACTACTTCAAGGGCATGTTCATCTGTGATTTTTGGTCCTCGAGGGTACATCATGGCAAGGAGGGGTAAACCGAATTTTTCGCATTCTTCAGCTACTTTTCCAAGAGTTGACAGCATTTTATCTTCTTCTGGGGCGCCTACGTTTACGTGTACAGCAACTGCGTCAGCGCCAAGTCGTGTAGCTTCTTGTACGCTGCAAACTTGAACTTTGTTATTCATGTTTGGATTAAGATTTGATATGCCGTTAAGCATTACGATTAATCCTGTGCCTGTGGCGTCAACGTTTTTTGCGATGCCTTTGTGAACAAGAATCGCGTCAACACCGCCTTTAATAAGTTGATCAATTGTCTGTTGCATGTTAGTGATGCCACAAATTGGTCCAATAGTTACTCCATGATCCATGGGAACAATTATTGTACGGTTGTCTTGTTGCATGATTTGTTTCATTCGTCTATTTTTACCTTGATTCACGTTATTCCATATCCTTATTGTGTTTTCAATGAATTTTTAATGAGTTCTAATGCTTTTTCTTTCTCGTTCCAATCTACAAACAACAAAATACTTGAAGTAATAGTCAATATGCCTGAAATGTTGATGCCTGCGAGTCTTAGGTCTTCGCTGATTTTTCCGATAATGCCATGTGTTTCTTCAAGACCTACTCCGCTGGTTTGGATAAAGGATAGATCTTTTTTTACTGCCATAGCAATTGTTTCTTTGTTATCTACTGTAATTTTATGGATTTGGTCAAAAAGTTCTGAGATGTTGTCTTTTTGATTTATGTAAAATATGATGGAGTTTGTGTTCATTGACATGCCAAGTAATGTGGTGTGTTGTCTGACTTTTTCAAACATTTCCATTATGATTTTAGTGTTATTTGAAATGCCTTCTCCGATAACTGTTATTTCGGCAACAGGTGTTAAACTGGCGATTTCAGCATCAAGCTCCCATGATAATGCGTCTTTGATTAGAGTGCCTGGCTTGTTTAGGTCATCATGTTTATTGCTCATAACTTTAACATCAATATCCTTTGGTTTATATTTAAGGGCTTTACTGTGAATAAATTTGGTGCCAGAATCAGCTAAACCCACTAAAGTGTTAACGTTAATTTCTGGCAAAAGTTTTGGGTTTTGAATAATTTTAGGATCGCTTGTCATGATACCCTCTGCGTCTGTGACAAGTATAATTTGGTCAGCTCCTATGCTTTCTCCTATGATGAATGCTGTTGTGTCACTTCCGCCTCTGCCTAGAGTGGTTATTTTGCTTTCTCTAGTTTTGCCTACAAAGCCGGCTATCACAGGAATTATTCCCTGCTCAACAAGTGGAAGAACATGGCCCTTGATGTTTTTGTTGCATTCTTCAATGTTTGGGTTCGCGTTTTGAAAGACATCGTCAGTAATTATGGGCCATTTATCGTCCATAGGATCAAAATAGCATGTATTAACTCCATTATTGCGCAATGCCGCAGTAAAAATACGCGCGCTTGTGCGTTCTCCCATGGACAAAATATCGTCTAATTCGCATTTAGCCAGCTTACCGTTTGAAGTATTTTTAGCTGTAGCTAAGAGTATGTCAGTGGTTTTACCCATGGCTGAAACTACGATCACCATTTTGGTGCCTCGTTTAACCTCTGAAACCGCCGTCATTACAGACTTTAGTAGTTTTTCAGGGTCAGCAAGACTTGAACCACCAAATTTAACCACAATTTTTTTACCAGATTTTACATTTTCCATAATTTTACACCATTACACGCCCAGAACATCCAAACTTGTCAGTTCTGGGCTAATCATAAAAACGATAATAAAAACCGTATTCGAAGCTATGTTTTTGTGTTTCCTTCATGTTAATGTTAGGATTTACCATTTTGCTTCGAACCTTAAGAGTGGTTGTAGCCAAAAAAATATAAGCGTTTCGGGGGCAGATAATAAATTAAAACGTTATTTGCTTAATAATTAATAATATGTTGATGTGTGAAAAGTTTTATGGTGTTGTGTTTGTTGTCTTTGTGTATTGGTAGTTTGTTTGGGTTTATTGTTTGCTGTGGTGTTTGTTTAGATGTTGCGTAGGACTATCATGGTGTTGGTTTTTGTTATGCCTTCTACTCTTCGTATTTTTTCTATGCATTCGTTGACTTCGACTACGTTTATGCCGCTTATGACTACGATGATGTCGTATTCGCCTGTTACTTCGTATATGGTTTCTACGTTGGGGATTGTTTGTATGTGTTTTGTTACTTCTTGTGTGGGGTAAGCGGGGTTTACGGTTAGTAGTGTTATGGCTTCTGCGCCTTCATTTACGTTGACTTTTATTGTGAATTTGCGGATTATGTTATCGTCTGTTAGGGTTTTGATTCTTTTTCTAACGGCGCCTTCGGATAGGCTGATTTGGTTGCCGATTTCGGCGTAGCCTGCTCTTGAGTCGTCTTTTAGTGTTTTTATGATTTTTTTGTCTGTTTCGTCCATTTGTCATCCTGTAGTGTGGCGTCTTGTTTAAATTTAACGTTTTCGGTACTGTAACTGCTTGGAAAGTACGTTTATCGTTTTTTTGTTATGGTTTTTTGTTGTGTTTTTGTTTTTGTTTTATGGTTTTTTGTGCCATTTGGAACATTTGTTTGGTGGCCTGTAACATTTACGTCATAACGTTTAAAAGATACCCTATTTTATTAAACCGTTCATTTCAAATAAAAAGTGAATAAATAATGACAAACTCTACAAATCCAAATACCTTCAAAGCAAAATGTCCCGATTGTGATGCAGAACTAGAAATATCCTCTGACACAGAAGTAAGTGAAATCGTTAGTTGCTCTGGATGTGGTCTTGAGCTTGAAGTAAAGAGCATTAGAGACGGTTGCGTAGACCTGCAAGAATTAACTATCGAAGGCGAAGACTGGGGAGAATAACCAGTTAATAAACAAGAATCCTGTTTTATAACGATGTCAATTTTTGAAAGGAAAATTTAGCGCGATGAGCATCGCTCTTCTTTATGAACGTTCAGAAAATGATGAAGCGGGCATAAAGCACACTGCGCAACAGCTTGGAATAGACCTAAATTTTATACCCTTTCGTAAAATAGCTCTAACAATATCAAAAGAAGGGTTTACCGCTAAAACTAAAGGTAAAGACTATACTGACGTTTTCAATCAAACTGTTGTTGTGCTTAATCGTGCGCAAAGTAAAAATCGGCGTCTTCAAGCCTCATATATTATGGAAGCGCTTGGTAAAAAAACCTTAAACACCAGCCAAGTGGAATTTACCTGTTACAGCAAACTGCGTACTCTGCTAAAACTTTGGAAAGCAGGCCTGCCTGTTCCTAAAACTGTATTTGTGCCCTGTGATGCTTCTGATTTTATGAAAAACCACAGAGAAATTCACAACGAAAACGACATAGCTGACCTATTTCAAGCAGAAATTCCCATTGACGACGGTATAGTAATCAAGGCAGATGCTGGAACCCATGGCAAAATGATTATGCTCTCAAAAACCCGTGAAGAACTCATAGATAATATAAAAAAAACAAAACCAAACATTATAAACCCCATAGGCGTTGTCGCTCAAGAATTAATTAACAAATGGTTCTATGATTTGCGTATAATAGTTTACAAAGAGAAAGGTAAACAAGCGATTTGTCATAATAAGGCGTTGGCGCGGGCGGGGTTTAAAGATTTTCGCACGAATACTTTTCTTGGGAATTTGGTGTTTGAAGCTAACCTGCCTACAAATGTTCTTGATTTGGCCGTCAAATGTGGTAATACTTTAGGTGAGGGTAATGATGCTTGGATCTTTGCTCTTGATGCTATGGTCAATGTTTCTGATAAGCATGTAGATGAAGCTTTTATAAAGGCGCAGCTTGATTTTGCGGCGCAGGAGTATTTGCCTGTGCAAAAAGTAAAGGCAGCTGAGACGCGTTTGACGGATTTTTCTGCTTGGAACACAAAGTTAGAGCAGGCTTTTAGTATGTACGCAAACTCTAGTTCTTACCAGAAAGTTAAAAATGTAATTGATGAAAATATTGCAAATAATAGAGATGCTCTTGTGTTTCATGAGGCGAATTCCTGTCCAGAGTTTTGGGAAAACACCCGACTTGTAACAGGTTTAAATGTGGCAGTTCCGCTCTTAAAAACTGCTCAAAGTCTAATAGACTAGTAGTAGCTCAAGTTGAGGAGAAGAAACAAGCTATGATGAGAATAGGAATAATAGGTGGTTCCGGATATGTCGGTGGAGAACTTTTACGTTTGTTACTTTTACATCCACATGTAGATGTAACTATGGTTACCTCACGTCAGAGTGCAGGTGAATACATTTTCAATATACATCCGAATCTTCGTGGTTTAACTCAACTCAAATTTGTACAGCAAAATATATCTGAGCTTCAAGAGAGTTGTGATTTAATCTTTACAGCAACTCCTCACGGGGGTTCAGTGGATCTTGTTCCCAAGCTTCTTGAGGCGGGTCTTAAAGTTATAGATATGAGTGCTGATTTTCGTTTAAAAAATCCAAATGGGTATGAAACATATTACGGTTGGAAACACACTAATTTTGAATTGTTAAACGAAGCTGTTTATGGTCTGCCTGAGCTTCATCGTGAAGAAATCAAAAACGCCAAAATAGTTGCTTGTCCTGGTTGTATGGCTACAAGTGCCATTTTAGGTTTGGCGCCTCTAGTTAAGTCTGGACTTGTTGATGTTGATAAAATTATAGTTGATCTCAAAGTTGGCAGCTCCGGTGGTGGTAGTAAACCCACTTCTACAGCGCATCATCCTGAACGTTTTGGTGGTGTGCGTCCATATCAGGTTACTGGGCATCGTCACATAGCTGAAGTAGAGCAAGAACTCTCTATCTTTAGTGATCAGCCGGTAAAAATCGGTTTCACACCCCACGCTGTTAACATGGTACGTGGCATATTGGCAACAATATACACCTATCCCAAACAGTCAATAACCAATAAAGATCTCTGGAAAGCTTTTCGTGGTATGTATGGAACTGAGCCCTTTATACGTCTTGTAAAATATCAAAAAGGTCAATTTCAACTTCCAGATCCTAAATTTACTCTTGGCACAAACTTTTGTGACATAGGCTTTGAAATTGATGAACACACCAATCGTCTTTTAGTGTTCTCTGCAATTGATAATATGTGTAAAGGGGCTTCTGGACAAGGTGTTCAATGTCTTAACTTGCTTATGGGGATAGATGAAACCACAGGCCTTAAGAGCACTGGTTTCCATCCGATGTGATATTATGTTGTTAGTAATTAAAATGGGTGGAAGCATCCTAAAAGAAGGCGCGTCAAGTGATCTTGTAGCTGACTTAAAAGAGGTAACTAAAGAGCACAGTGCTGTTCTTGTTCATGGTGGGGGTGTAGAAGTAACTGATATTGCTTCCAAATTGGGTAAAGAGCAAAAATTTATAATGTCTCCTGAAGGTTTTCGTAGTCGTTATACTGATAAAGAGACTGTTGAAATTTACACCATGGTTATGGCCGGTAAGCTCAATAAACAAATTGTTTTGTCTCTTCAAGCTAAAGGTATTAATGCTGTGGGTTTAAGTGGTCTTGACTCTGGTATTCTTAGGGCAGAGCGTAAAACTAAACTTGTAGCTGTTGATGAACGTGGGCGCAAAAAAGTAATCGACGGTGGTTACACAGGTAAAATAACTCATGTAGACACTAATCTTCTTAGTTTGTTGCTTGAAAAAAATTATTTGCCTATTGTTACCCCTATTGCTCTTAGCTCAGACTATGATCCTCTTAACGTGGATGGTGACAGGACTGCTGCTATCCTTGCGGGGGCTTTGGGCGCGGATAAATTAATTATGTTAACTGATGTTGAAGGTTTGCTTCTTAAGGGTGAGCGTGTGTCAAAAATTACTGCTACCGAAGTTAAAGAGGTTCTGCCCAAAATTGGTGGTGGTATGAGCACTAAGGTGCATGCTGGTCTTGAAGCGCTCAGTCAGGGGGTTAAAGAAGTTCTTGTAACTTCAGGAACTATTAAGCAACCTATAACTTTAGCTTTAAATCACAAAGTTGGTACAGTGATAACTAGTGAATGAACAAGAAATAATGGATATTGAATCTCTTTATTTGGCTAATGTTTTTTCTAAAAAGCCCCTAGTTTTTACACGTGGTAAGGGGGCTTTGTTGTGGGATATTAACGGTAAAGAGTATATTGACTGTGCAAGCAGTTATGGTGTAGCTGCTTTAGGTCATTGTCATCCAAAAATTGTAGCTGCTATAAAAACGCAAGCAGAGCAATTAATTACTCTTCATAGTTGTTACTATAATGATAAGCGTGCTGAGTTTATTCAAAAACTTGTTAGCATAACGCCTAAGGGTCTCAATAAAGCGTTTTTGTCAAACAGCGGTGCTGAATCTGTAGAATGTGCTTTAAAGCTTGCTCGCAAATCAACAGGTAAACCTGAGATTATAAGCATCATGGGTGCGTACCACGGTAAAACCATGGGTGCGCTTTCTTTAACTTGGGATAAAAAATATCGTGAACCCTTTATGCCTCTTATACCTGATATTAAACATGTTGCACCTGACAACCCTGAGAAAATCCGAGAAGTGATAACTGATAAAACTGCTGCCGTAATCATGGAACCCATTCGTGGAGAAGGTGGTATACGTGTTCCCTCTGACAATTATCTCCAACAAGTACGAGAAATATGTAGTGAAAAAGGGGTTTTGTTAATTTTTGATGAAGTGCAGACAAGTTTTGGGCGTACAGGAAAATTTTTTGGTTGCCAAAATTGGAATGTAACTCCTGATATTATGTGTCTTGCTAAACCCTTTGCGGGAGGGTTGCCTATAGGTATCACTGTTGCCCGCGAAGACCTTATGTCAACCTTAAAAGTAGGTGAGCATTCAACAACTTTTAGCGGTAGCCCCATAGTATGTGCTGCAGGTTGTGCTGCCCTTGATGTTTTAATAGATGAAGATCTAGCCGGTAAAGCAGCAGTTAACGGGCAATATTTTAAATCACAGCTTGAAGAGGTGGCCTCTAAACATAAAATCGTCAAAGAAGTACGTGGTTTAGGATTAATGCTTGGTGTGGAGCTTCGTTATGATGTTTATGGAGTGATACTGAAGGCTTTAAGCAAGGGTGTTCTTGTTATAGACGCCGGTAGAACGGTAATACGCATTCTTCCACCCTTGGTTATTAGTAAAGAACAAATTGATCAAGTGATTAAAGTGTTAGATGAGGCTTTAGGAGACGAGGAAAATGA
>WREZ01000007.1 GCA_009779045.1 Candidatus Bathycorpusculum sp.
AAAAAATAAAAAGAGTTTTGGTTGATGGCGTACTACGATATGTATAGTTTAGGCTTTGCCTTTTTCTTCTTTACCATAGTATTCGGTCCATTTCAGTTTACGGGCATCTCTGCCAAATTTCAAGCTGCTTTTCTTGCATTTGCTTGAATCGAACCATAAAATGGTACCGTCATTTTTAACGTACATCATACCTGTACCCGCTGGGAAATCGTTACCACAGAATGAACATTTTCTTGCTTTTGGCACGACCAATCATTCTCCATCTGGTGTTTATCTTGTGATCTTCTTTGCTTCGCGTTCAGTTTCACGGAGCATTAAGATATCTTGTGCTCTTATAGGGCCTTTAACGTTACGTGTGATGATTCTTCCTTTGTCTTTGCCTTCCATGATGCGCACTCTGACCTGTGTGATTTCACCGGTGACGCCTGTACGTCCGATGACCTGTATAACTTCTGCAGGAATTAATTCTTCCTGTGCTGCAGCGCGTTCTTCTTTATGACTCATTACTGAGTTCCTCGTTTAACCTGATCAAGTCGTGTAATTATTTCTTTTATTAAACCGGAAGCATCTTCTTTAATTATGCACGCAGACGCGCATGGAACGTCAATACCTATTGCTTTTCCTAAGGCTTCTTTTGTTGGAACGAACACGTAAGGAATCTTTCTTTCGTCACAAAGTAAAGGCAAGTGTGCAATAACCTCTGGAGGATCAACATCTTCTGCTATTACAACAAGTTTTGCTATTGATCGCTCAACAGCTTTTGTGGCTTCGTTAGTTCCTTTTCTAATTGAACCAGATTTTGAAGCAGTTGATAGGGCTTCATAGGCTGCATCTACGACTTCTTGTGGGACATCAATTTTTACATAGAATGGTTTTGTCATTTTTTCTTGACCTCACCCTTTTAAGGTAGAGTCATATCATTGACTCTTATTAAATAAGCTTTCTGCCAAAAAGTACAAGTATTTCACCACACACAAATAGAAACACAAAAACTTTAAATACAGAGTTACATTGATTTTGATGATTTTCTGAAGGGATAAATTTGCAAAGGATTGGTAAGGCATTAAGTATTACACCATCAAACGGCATTATTATAAAAACAGAGACTCCTCCAAAAATTGGTTGCGAAGTTGCTGATGAAAATTTAACAATAGTTGGCAAAGTTTTTGACATAATTGGCCCAGTATCATCACCTTATGCAGTGATTAAACCAAACATAAAAAACCCTACAACACTGTTAAACAAACCTCTGTATGCACTTCTCTCAAAAACGCGGAGCAGAAGGTAATGGTTACTAAGGATAGCAAAGGACTATCCGAATGTAACTTATCAACAAAAACTGGAATAACAGAAACACAAACATGCCATGAATGTGGTAGTACAAGAGTAATTTTTGATCATGAAAACAACGAAATTGTTTGCATGAACTGCGGATTTATTGTTAATCAAAAAATTGTAAATAAAAAATCAGAAAAGAAAAACTGTAGTGACAAACAAGAGATAAAAAATGAAAAAGCCAGTACATCATTAACTTATACAGTTCATGATATGGGATTAGAAACAGTTATTGATTGGCATTATAGAGATATTTACGGCAAAAACAACTTAGCAGATCAAAAAATCCAAGTATACCGTTTACGTGGGTGGCAAAGACGCATTAGAGTCCCAGATTCAGCAGAACACAATTTAGCTGTTGCATTATCTGAAATTACAAAAATGGCCAATAATTTGAACACACCTAAAAATATTTTGGAGACAGCATCAACTATTTATCAAAAAGCAGTAAAAGAGCAAATAATTAGGGGGCGCTCAATCCAAAGTGTAGCAGCAGCAACACTTTATTTAGCATACAAACAATGTGGACTACCATTAACTCTTGAGGAGATTGCACAAACTACAGCAGTGAACAAAAAAGAAGTAAGCAGAGATTATCGTTATCTAATAAAAAAACTTGATTTTTCAACACTATCACTTCAGCTTAAGTCAACACATGACTAAATATCCAACAATTTTCAATACAATAAAAATGTCATCCGTGAACATTTTTGATATATCACACACTGGGAAGAAAAACAAAAAGTCGCCATAAATAGGTAGATTACAATGCGAACAATAGGTATTTTTTTAAGCGTGATTTTTCTATTTTTAATATATGCCCTATAAATTTACTTTCGACTTATCTAAGGTACCAAAGTTTTTCTTCACCGAACTTGCAGCGGTGAGTTATCAAACGGGCATGCACACAGCTGTCTTAAAAACTTCTGTAGACATAATACAAAAGTTCAAAATAGAAGAAGTTACAGGACTCAACATCAATGACGCAGTTGTTTTACTTCATGATTTGATGGATATACAAGCAGCAAACATAGTTAACCGTAACAAGTTTGCGGAGAGCAAAAAACGAGCGCTTCTGCTTCCGCATTGTTCAAGAGCATATTTAGATAATCGGTGTAAGGCATTTTTTGACGCAAACATTCCAAGTTACATTTGTGCGCACTGCTCAGAAAATTGTCTTGTCAATCAAGCAGATAAAATAGCTAAAGAAAAAGGCTATGACGTATTTGTTTTATCAGGCGGAAGTTGTGTCCCCAAAATTTTGAATAATGCAAAATATGATGGCGTTGTAGGTGTAGCATGTGGTGAAGAAGTAAAAATGTTACATCCACTATTAAATAATTTAGATATAGCAGTACAATCGATACCATTGATAAAAAATGGTTGTGTAAACACTGTTTTCAACATAGAAACACTGATAAAAGTTCTGTAAGGCTAATCATCAATTAAGCTGTAACGCTTGTAGGATTATTAACATGTATAATAAAAAATAAGTTTTAAGGATAGTAATTATAAAATCTAAGAGAAAGAAGTATAGCGAAAAGAATTACTTTACTATTTCGCGTTTCTTCCAGCGTAAATTCTTACATTTGCATTTACGGCATTTCAGCGCTGTCTCGGCGTTCCGTGCACCGCAGTCGCGACAGATTTTCATGTATAATCTATGTTTTTGTGCAATTGTTTTCTTTACTGGATCTAATATTGGCATGTTGATAATACCCTTCTACCTTTTAGTGACTAACTGTCAAATATATCTTTTGTTTGAAGTTGACAGTTTATTTGATTACCTCAATTGTCACATAAGAAAGTGTGTCTTCTATACCGTCAATTTGGTAAAGTTTCTTAAGTACATCGTCAAGATTTTCATGTTCAACCATGATTAAAGCGTCAATTTCACCTGCAATACGAAAAGCTTTAGAAATAGCCAATTTATGGATTTGTTCATACACATGAATACGTTTTATAGGAGAAATTTTTAACAAAACAAAAGCAGGTGTAGAAGATACCCCCAAAGCATCAAGGCCTTTATCAGTGACATCGATAAAGCCTCTGCCAGTTTTGATGTAACCACAAACTTTCAGTTTACGTAAATGGACATTTAAGGCTTGACGACTTATACCCAATTGATTTGACAACTCATCCTGTTTAACGCGGAGCGTATATGTGTTAGTTGATTTGCCTTTCTCATGCAGTGTTTTAAGGAGCTGCATTGAACGTTTAGTTAATGGTTCCAAAGTCTTCCCTTGCATCATGTTTTATTAAATTAAACCATTACATTAGCAGCATTGCTTCCTTAAGAACATGACTATTAGCAAAATGAAAAAATTAACACGTAAAATATTAATGTTAAAATATAACAAGAAATAGTCAAAAGTAACGTTATAGTGTTTTATGGTGTCAGTCTTACCCTGTCACGGGGATATAAGGTTACTTCGCGTATGTTTTTGCGGCCTGAGAGAATCATTGTTAAACGTTCAAGTCCAATAGCCCAACCAGCGTGAGGAGGCATACCCCAATCAAATGCTTGTAGATGGTACTTAAACGATTCAGGATTTAAGCCCTTTTCTTGCATTCTGCCAATAAGTTGTTCTTTATGTTCGATTCTTGTTCCGCCAGAAACAAGTTCGATATAACGCCACATAAGATCAAAACCTTCACAAACCTCAGGGTTATCTTTTCGTGGTTTGATATAGAAAGTTTTGGCTTTTGATGGCCAATCAGTTACAAAGTAGAAAAAGGGATAAAGTTTACCCAGTTCTCGAAATGCTTCTGTTGGGATGTCTTCGCCCCAAGGAATTTCTACATCATGTTCTTTTAAGCTCTCAAGAACCTCAGTGTATGTTAAGCGTTTAAAGGGAAGCTCGGGAACCTCAAATTTATACTTTAGAACATGTAATTCATTGCAGCATTTCTCTTTAACAATTGTACAAACGTGGTGGATAACTTGTTCTAAAAGTGCCATAACATCATCTGCGTTAGCAAATGCTTGTTCAATGTCTACACTTGTAAATTCGCTCAGGTGTCTTCTGGTATGAGATTCTTCAGCTCGGAAAAATGGGCCCACTTCAAAGACTTTTTCCAAACTCATGATTAATTGTTCCTTGTAGAGTTGTGGACTTTGTGCAAGGTAAGCTGTTTGGTCGAAATATTTCACACTGAAAAGTTCTGCGCCACCTTCAGTTGCAGAAGCAATAATTCGTGGTGTGTGAACTTCAAAATAGCCTTTTTCGAAGAGAAAACTACGGATTGCCTGCAATGCAGTGTGTTGAATTTTGAATATTGCTAAAGTATTTTCGGTCGTTAGGTCAAGGGCTCTTGCGTCAAGTCGGGTTTCAATGTTTGCAGGTGTTTTGCAGGTTATGTCTATTGGCAGTTGTTCAATTGCAATGTTTAAAAGTTTAATTTGTGTGGGGATAATTTCTATGCCACGGGAGGTCATGTTTGTTTTTTTAACGATACCTTTTACCGCTACGCTAAATCGTTTCTGTAAAAGGTCAGATTTCTGTAGCACTTGTGGATCTATACGTTTTTTTGGTATGGTTATTTGGATGGTTCCGGTGTTGTCTTGTAGGATGATAAAACGTATGCCGCCAAGATCACGGACTTCTTGAACCCAACCAAATAGGGTAACTTCGTGTGTGTCTAAGTCTTGAGAAACTTTGTTAATGTTGTGGGTTCTTTCCCAGTTTTCAATGAAGTCCATGTCCATTGGCTACTTCGACCGTTAATCTGCAAATTCAACGCGGATAGATATTTTTCTGACGCTTTGTGCAATACCTTTTAAGGTAGATAGGTCAAAAGACATTTGTTGGCCACGTTTGCGTTTTAGAATAACGCGTGTCTCGGTTGTTCCGTCGGGTAACCAGATAGTGTTTATGGTCAATATACTGAAAGGTACAAAGAGGTCTTCTAGGAACTTTCGGTCGTCAACGCCATATTCAAGTACGCGTACATTTTTGCCTGTTTCATCGCCTATAGCTTTGATAATTTTACCTCCGTAACCTAGTAAGCGAGGTACATCACCATGACCGACAAGAATTGCTAAAGTTTTGTCTACTTGAACAGCCTTATAGAAACAAACGTTCTGAAGCGTAGAATACTTATCTTCCATATTGAGTAAAAGTTTGGCGATTCTAAGGTCTAAATCACTAATTTCTCCAGCCTTCACTTTGGCAGAGCATTTTGGGCATAGCATGCCGCTTTTTAAGCAGAAACTACATAGTTCGGTTTTCATATTTGAATCGCCTTGTTTTAACTGTAAATGTAAGCAGAGACCAAATTATTTGAATGTTCAACGTCTAAGGGTTATTTCGATTGTGCTCACGTTGCTGAGTTGTGCGCTTTCATCATGTGGTTGAACTTGATCAGTTCCAATTGTAATTGCTTTAACTTTTACACCTGGAAGGAAATTGCGTCTTACAACTTCAGCTACATCAATAGCTTTACTAATCGCTTTTCCTCGCGCCTTAATATTAACTTCTTTGGCTCCACCGTTAAAGAAAGTTATGCAAGCAAGCACATAATTCATTGTTGGTTTTTTGCCAATCAATACCATATTTGCTTCTGACATAGCTTTACTCCTAAATTAACATTTTAAGATGCGGTTTAAGTAGCTTTTTTTCCAAACTTAAATACATTGTGGTACAAGATAATTTTTCTAGCTTAAAAAAACAAATACATTTCACACAATAACTAAACTAAACATAAAAAACAAGATATATAACTATGACCAAAATATTCACTGAAACAAAATTTTTACATGTTTTTGAACGATTTATACATATCACTATCATACACCTTATAGGCTTCTACACAGCCTTTCATGGAAGAGAACAATAAGACATATCAAATCCTATATCAACAAAAAACGTAATCACAGGATAAGCCTTTATCAAGCTTAATAAAATAAACAGTACAGGAAGAAACAAAATGAACCCACAACATGACTGGTTTAAAATCTTAATCGATTGCAAAAACAACGTTAAGAAAGCAATAAAACCACATCTAAAAACCTTAAACGACCCCCAACCTGACCTAGGAAAAGGTGCAGGTGGAGACGCAATGAAACCAGTAGACCTAGCCGCCGAAAAAGCTATTGTTGACACACTGCAAAGCCATGCTGTTTCATTTTCATTAATTAGTGAAGAATCAGGCTTTGAACAGTACGGCGATACCCCAGAAGAGTGCTACATTACAATTGACCCAATTGATGGCACAACCAACTTAGTACGTGGACTACCGTTTTATGCATCATCAATTGCAGTTTCAAGAAAACCAGTCATATCAGAAGTTTACGCAGCCTTAGTTACCGATCTGCATCATGACATTACCTATATAGCACAAGAAGAAAAAGGAGCATACAGAGACGGAGAAAAAATTAAAACTTCACAGATAACATCACTTCAAGAGGCTGTGCTTGGAATGGATCTTAACACTTATAAAGTTGCAGAAATTGCACCTAAACTAACCGATTTAATCCAACAAACCAAACACATCAGACATTACGGTGCTAACGCATTAGAATTATGCTATGTTGCCAACGGATTAACAGACGCCTTTGTAGACATACGAGGAAAACTACGCACCACAGATGTCGCAGCAGGCTTCTTAATAATCAAAGAAGCAGGAGGTTTAGTAACTGACATAGATAGCCAGCCAGTTAACGTAAAACTAGACCCCAAACAAAACTTAAAGTTCGTAGCATCAGGCAACACCAAAATCCACAAAGCAATCCTCGAGTTAGTCAAACACTAAACCAAAAAACACTTTTTCCCTCTCCATCAATCACAATTTAGCAAAAACTTTGTCTTATCACCAGCTACACATCTCACTAAAAAGTGAAGAGCATTCACCATTTAGGGAGACAAGTTATTTTTCATATTTTACCGGTTTTAACTCTTTTCTTTGATGGCCTTCACATTTTACCCATATTTTCAACATTTCACAACTTTACGAAATTTTTTATAAAGTTATTTGATGAACATCATCACCAACATTAGCTGCATTACCTGAAATTTCGCCACCAAACCTATTAAACGTCCCAAACTGGCCACTATACACACCACCACCTTCTCGAACAGCTGTGTTATAAGTAATCTCACCGCTTGATATCCTAAAAAAACCGTTTACGTACACACCGCCTCCATAATATGTGGCTACATTATTAGTAATCATGCCACCAGACATATTAAAAGTGCCATCCGTATCTACTCCACCACCATAGTCAGCTACATTATTGGTAACCACACCCCCCTTCAGCTCAAAAACACCACCAGGGACAATGAGTACACCACCACCTATAGCAGCGGTATTACCAGAAATCACACCACCCAACATAGTAAAAACACCACAGTTATACACACCACCGCCACCTCCACCACCACTACCAGTAGCACCACGCCAACCGTTGTTACCGATAATTTCACCATCAACCATAATAAACGTGCCATCAGGTTCAACAAACACCCCACTACCTGAACCACTACCCTCATGAGTCACAATAACGCCATCAAGCCATAGTAACCCATCACCATTAACTGTAATAGCATTCTCACCATCTGCACCAATCAGTTTGAAAAATTCAATGTCACTATTGCTAGTTAGGGTTATTTCTTTGTTAGTAGGAATCACAAGAGTTTCTGTAAGGACAATATCTGTACCAAGTTTTATAACTTGATGTCCCACAGCATTATTAACAGCCTCTCTGAGTTCCACCTCACTAACAACCACTCCTTTGTCAAGAGACAAATAAACAAACAAAGAAGAAACCAACACAACAACCACAATCAAAGAAACAATTAACAGAGATCTACGACGAGACCCGCGCAAATCAATTGAAGATTTAACAGGCATATCACATACACTCCCAAATGATATAATATATATATATATATATAGTTTATATGTTTTTTGTTTTTTTACGATATATCAATTTAACGTTCAGCATCACACAATTTTAAATATAGTTTTTTCAAATAACATTGTATATAGTGGTGTTTGCTTGCATCAAATGGTTCAATATAAGAGTTTGAATGTACCTTACACTGTAAATACACAAATTTCTCACAAAATTAACAACAATAGATACATCACATCTACGCGTTAAACAACAGTAAAACTACAAAAAAACATACACACCACCTTACTCAAACAGTTACAACCTGAATACAAGGTGTTACATACCCTGCTTAACGTGAACCGCAGGTTACACGATAACTTAGCCCTTATTTTTATGATGATTATTCTAGGAATATGAGAAGTATGATATGGAAGGTAATTAAAAATCATTTATCGGTGAAAATGGGCATAAAATTTATTGGATTGAAGCGTCATAGTATAAATTGTGAGTGTTTTGTCTTCAGAAGATAATGATGGTTTTCCTGAGAGGTTTGAGAAACGTCGTGTGTCGTCTAAAAAGCCGTTTTTCAAGGATATAGAGGATATGTTTCATGAGATTGAGAAGATGATGGAGCATGAGTTTGAGGATTTTCAAGAGAAAGTTCCTAAAGAGTTCATTAAAGAGCGTAAGTTGTCAGATGGGAGTACTGTTAGGGAACTTGGGCCGTTTGTGCATGGTTATAGTGTGAAAATTGGTTCGGATGGTAAGCCAGATATTCAAGAGTTTGGGAATTTAAAGAAGGCTCCTGGGGGTACTAAAGTTAAAGAGGAGCGTGAGCCTCTGGTTGATGTTGTGGATAATGCGGATGAAATTCGTGTAGTTGTTGAATTGCCTGGTGTTGAGAAATCAGACATTAAGTTGTATGGGACTGATGATTCTTTGACTATTTCAGTTGATACGTCTCAGTATAAATATTATAAGGAGGTTGAATTGCCTGCTAAAATTCGTACTAAAGAGGCAAGGTCGACTTATAAGAATGGTGTTTTAGAGGTTGTTATTCCTAAGCTTGAGCCGTCAGGTAGCCCTAAAGGTGAACCAATTAATATAAGTTAAACTAAAAGTCTAAATTCTCCATCTTTTTATAGATATGTATAGTGTAAACTGTTGACTGATAACTCTGAAATAGAAACTTTGAATGTTATTTGTAAACAAGCTAAAGTAGCAGGTAAACTATCAGGGGAGAATATAAATGAGCTCTATGAGCTTTTTGGGCAACGTTTTACTAAAGCGTTGGATACGCTTAAGGATAATAGAGTTAAGAAGTATGTTTTTAAGCCTAGTAGTCGTGTAGTTTGGATTGTTGTGGGTCGTGAACGGGATTATTTAATTATGCCTGAGGCAGAGTTTTGTACTTGTGATGATTTTTATTTTAGAGTTTTAGATAAGAAAGTTCACATGTGTTATCATCTTTTTGCTCAAAAAATTGCGCAGAATTTGGGTTGGTTTGAGTCCATTGATGCCAACGATGAGAACTATGGCATGCTCATGAATGAGTGGAAAAAAGCTACACCTTAAATATTTAAATGTGTAAGAATAGGTACACACAGGAGAATCTTAATGGATCTAAGTGGATATTTCGAAATATTGCAGTATATCATGATGGGCGCAACAGCAGTTGCTATAATGTTAATCTTCCTTTATGTTTATCATAGTAAAGACGATGAAGAGGAAGAAGAAAAAGAGTAAAGGTTTTTTTAACCTTACTTTCTTCTTTGCTTTTCTTGTTTTCTAAGGAGAAGAGTAAGGAACTGTGCATAATTAACTTGCGATCACATGCATGGGCAAAACATGTGATTGAACGTATTACACACCAAAAATATCGTAAGTTATTTTCACACAGTTCCTAAAGGGAAGAGATAATATTGTATTGGTAATTGTTTTGCTATTTATTATATCAGCTAATTGGGTTTATGTTTCACTTTAAATTTGTGTTAAGAGGTTACATAGGAGAATGTATTGGAAGTAAAGTTGGAAATTTATTGTTTATGATGTTGCTTTTGGGTTTTTATAAATGTAAGTAAATGTTTTTTGAACGTAAACTATAAACAAGTAAAAAACAGTTTATGTGTAGAAATGATAATTGAAGAGATTGTTGCAGCGATACTTGCTAAACAGCCAGAGTTGTCTGAGCAGCAAATTAAAGAAATGCTTATGCAGGAAAGAGTGCGTTCAGGCGGTTTAATAGGTGACGAAACACTTCTACGATTAATAGCAGTGAGATATGGTGTTGAAGTTACCAAGCAGGTGGAGCTTAATGGGATTTTGTCGTCAGGTCGTTTGTTTTCAGGTTTGAATGATGTTTCAGTTGAAGGTATATTAGTGGCTGTTTTTCCGGTGCGTAATTTTGGTGGGGAGAAAAGTGGTAAGCTTGTTAATTTGATGATTGCTGATGAGGATGGTATTTTACGTGTTGTTTTGTGGAGTGATAAAGTGGAAATTATTGAAAGAGGTCAATTGCAAGTTGGGCAAAATGTTAGGTTTTTGCATGGATATACAAGGGAGGATCAGTATGGTAAAGTTGAGTTGCATTTAGGTATAAAAAGTAGAGTTGAAATTAGTAGTAATGAAGATTTGAAAATTGGTTATCCTGATGTGGAAAAGTTTGTTTCAAAGATAGGTGAAATTGTCAACACTTTTAACAATGTGCATTTATCGGGTAGGGTTAAAGAGGTGGTGAGTTCGAAGTCGTTTACTAAGGGGGATGGCACAGAGGGTAAATTTATGCGTTTTATTCTTGTAGATGATTCTGCAGAAATTGCTGTTGTTGTGTGGAATGGTAAAGTTGATGTATTAGAGAAGCAGCTTAAGCCTAATGTTTGTCTGTATTTGGTTAATGGTAAAGTTAAAGAAAAAGAAGTGGGTGGTTTTGAGGTACATGTTGACTCGACGAGTTTTGTGCAGATTCAGCCGGTTACGCTGCAGTTGAGTAAAATTGGTGATTTAAAGGAGGGGGATATTGTTAATGTGGTGGGAGATGTTTCAAGTGTTGATATGGTAAAAGAGGTAACTACGAGTAGAGGTGAACAAATTAAATTGTTTACTTTTGAGTTAAAAGATGAAACGGGTGTAGTTAGGGTTTCTGTGTGGCGTAATCAAGTTGAGCAGTTTCGTGATTTGAAAATGGGTGATAGTGTTACTGTAGAGAACGTGTTTGTTAAGAAAGGGTATGGGGATAAATTGGAGTTGTCCACGCGTAGTGGGACTCAATTTAAAGTTAAAGTTATTTGATTTTTTCAACGATTGCGTCTGCCATGTCGCTTGTTGTTGCTTTTCCGCCTAAGTCTGCTGTACGGATTTTTCCTTCCACAAGTACAGTAACTACAGCTTCTTCAATTTTTTTGGCTGCTTCTTTCTCGCCAAGATAGTTAAGCATCATTGCACCTGCAAGTATTGTTGCAATTGGGTTTACACGGTTCATACCTGTATATTTTGGTGCGCTGCCATGTACAGGTTCGAACATGCCATAGGTTTCGCCAATGTTTGCACCTGCTGCAAGACCAAGACTGCCCGTTACTTGTGCGGCTTCATCACTTAAAATATCACCAAACAAGTTTGTGGTAACCATAACATCATATATGGCAGGTTGTTTGATTAACTGCATTGTTGCAGCATCAATATGTAAATCGTCAACCGTAACTTCGGGATAACGTTTTTGGACTTCTTTTACTGCGTCTTTGAATATGCCATCGGTTATGCGTAAAATGTTACCTTTATGGATGTATGTTAAATGTTTTTTGCGTTGCATAGCTAGTTTGAAAGCGTATTCAGCAACTTTAAGGGAGGCCTCAGTAGTAATAATTCGAAAAGCAACACTTACACCAGGAGCAATAAGTGCTTCTTGACCAGAATAGAGCCCCTCAGTATTTTCCCTAACCACCACTAAATCAATATCAGGTTTTATAGACTCTATACTTGGAAAACTTTTACAGGGACGAATATTAGCATATAAATTAAACATTCGACGCAAAGTAACAGCAACACTAACGGGTGCACCAGGCTCCTCAGGAGTAGTCATGGGACCCTTAAGACATGCATCAGTTTTTTTAATCATTGCAACAGTCTCTTTAGGAAGATTAGTACCATGCTCTGGAATACAATGTGCACCAGCTTCACCATAAAGATAATTAAGTTTAAAATCTGAAATTTTTTGAATGGCGTCAAGAACCTTCACAGTTGCCTCAGTTACCTCAGGACCAATACCATCGCCCTTAAGGACTGAAATGTTGTAAATTTTAACCATCTAAATCTACCTAAAGACAAGTGTTAACGTCTCCATTTATCAGTATATCGTTTAAACATACAAGTTTTAACAAACAAAATAAACAATTACACCTTCAACAAGAAAAGATAAACAGTATACGTGAAGTGGCAGCAAAAAAGTTTAAGGTTCGATGCGGATTATCTGTGGAATTATGCCAGCTGTACCTATTTTACCTTGATACAAAATAAGCACACCTAATACGCCGGGAATGTTTAAACCACATTTAATTCCATCTTCAATACCTGTGTCAACCTCGCCCTTTACTACATTACCAACAGCTGTAGCAGCAGCATCTGCTAGACCTGCGTCTCTACAAAAAACTGTTGCCGCTTCAGCATCACCAAAACTAAAGGCGTGACTAAATCTGCCAGAACTTGTAGCTACTCCAATTGGGAACTCTGTTAGTCTGAATCCAAAACGTTTTGACAGGGGTTCGTTACCTGCGGCTAAAGCTACATCAATGGGTCTATCAGAAATAGCAGATATTTCGCCTCCGTCCTCTACAACTGCAACTTTACAACCGGCCTTTTGCATGTCAGATACAGCTAAATCTGCTATAACACCGGCAACTGCTGCCATGGGACCAACCGTTGCCTTCTGTGCAGCCAAAGCCATTAACTTAGCAACCAAAGGCTCATCAGGTATGGGGATTGGGTCGAAGGTGTATAAGAAGAGTTGATGTGTTTGTATATAGTTTTCGAGTTCTTTATAGCTGCGTGTGATTGATTCTTTAGCTGTGTTTATGCCTTGTTGTGTATCACTAATTATGTTGCAAACGCTGTCTTTGTATGTGTAGTTTTCTTTGAAAAGTTCGTTTTGCAACTTTATTTTTCCCGATGTGTGTTATTGTTGTGTGTGTTTTCAGCGTTAGAGTATCTAATAGAGTTTATTGCTCTAACTGGACAGGCGTCTACACATATGTTACAGACACTTCCAACACATTTTTCTTTGTTAAACTGAATAGTCAAGTCCTCAGTTACGCTAATGGCTTCCACGGGACATAGAGCAACACATGAACCACAACTAAAACACTTGGTGGTATCTACTTCAATAAGTTTAGGCACTGTTACAGTTGCACCTTTCTGACGAAAAGCTGATACGACAATATCAACTGCATCATCTTGGACCTCGAGAACAATTTCGCCGCCTTTAGAGTTTATATGGGCTGCTAAAATTGCAACTAATACTTTATTTTCCAATATAACCTCTGAAACGACAGGTTCAGAAACCAAGTTTTCATTTAATCGTATAAGAATACGTGCCATGTTCTTACCGACCTAACAGTTTAGAAACGTCTTCAGATGTTACTATTCCTAAGACTTTATGTTCAGAGTCGACTACGGGTAGAGCAGAAATATTGTGTTGTGCCATACGTTTTGAAGCACTTTCCAATGGTTCGTCAGGTTTTGCAGTTATAACTTTGCGATTTTCAATATCTGCAAGGGCTTTCTTACCTTCAGCCATAGCGCGGGTAATGTCCCAGGAAGTAACTATACCTAAAAGTTTAACATCAGAGCTTATGACTACTATGTGATTTACAGATTTAGTAACTATGCGTTCAGCAATAGCTCGAATTTCCTCATTTTCCATACAAGTAACAGCAGGGTGCATAACATTTGAGACAAAGGGGATTTCCTGAGTTTGGCGCATAGGTTTAAAGATAGTATCACAAGAAAGTCTCTCAATAGGTGCTGTTAAAGTAAACTGGCCCTCATCAATCCAACTCTTAAGAGTTTGAGAAACTTTTTTTGCCATCTTTAAACTGGAAAGTGAACTAACACGAACTCGTTTACCGTTAACTGAAATTGCACCAGATTTAAGTTCAGCATGCGAAACTTGACGTAATTTAGGTCTATCTCGACGCATAACACTATAATCAATTACATCAGTAAAAATTTCATCGTCACGGATAGCAGTTTTTCGAACTAAGCCCTCATTAAGGATGGGTATAGGTATGCCTAAACCAACATACAATGAGGTTCCATAACGGGTAAATGCTGCGCCCTGTAAAAATTCAGGACTCATTTTTTTGGCATCACCCTTCACCATTAGTGTCCCATTGAGGTTTTTGGGACTATGCTGTGTACCCTCGCCAATAATGTATCCTTGACCGCCACCTAAGAAAATTTTCGTACCAAACCCAATGGTCTCATAGTCAGGATCATTCATAAGTGGATTGAGTTCGCCAGCACCAGAAAAAGTGGCGTTACGCATACGAGGCAAAAGTTTACTCATATAAGTGTAAACTGTTTCATCGCTACAGTTAATTGCGCAATTATAACGTTGATAACAATTACGAAAGTTTAACAGATAAAACTGGTTAAGATCATCCTTAGTTATAGATGTTTTAACTGCTGTTCTAGGATAACAATCAGTACCATATGCCGTTGCGCGTAACTCAACTTCATTACCAGCAACTAACTCTTGAATTATGTGTCCACCACCATATTCAAAGGGTTTTTTCTCACAAGAGTTTGTTGCACCAATAAATAGATCTGCTGCAGCACCAGGATGACAAACTTCAACATCATTAAGCCATGCCCGCTGAATTTTAATAGGTGGATCAGAATGACCAAGATTTATAACAGCACCAGAAGAACACATAGCCCCAAAAGTACCAGTTGTAACGACATCTACCTCTTTAAAGGCAACCTCTACACCACTGCTCTCTACAAGTTTTTTCATTTCTTCAGCAGTTAAAACCTGAGCATCACCTTTAATGATCTTCTGATTAATTTCCTCAATAGTCCGTGTTTTTTGATCACGCGCAGACAAATAACATTACCTTAATACCAACCGAAAAGCAACCCAAACAATATAATATTTACGCAAAAACACTCAAAAGAAACTACTAAACAAAACATCCTAACGGGTAATTACTATATACACAACATTAAACACGCCATGGTAACTTCCATATACTACGAGAGTCATATAATGGGATGTGTGTTTCAGCTCGCATGGTTTTATAGACTTTAAATTAAGCGTATATCATAACATGCATGCACAACATTGTTAGTGGATAAAATCTACACGAAAAATTGAAACATCAAAAATAAGTAAACTAA
>WREZ01000008.1 GCA_009779045.1 Candidatus Bathycorpusculum sp.
CGTAAGACTATCACCAACACACGCAACACGAATAACCTTTTGATTACTTTGACCAATAAAACAGACCACCCCACATATTGAAACTATAAACAGAAGCATTACACTAACCACTAAGATACCTAAAAACAGTTTAGTCAACTTAAAACCCATATTAACCCTGCCCCATGAACTAACAGATTATTCTGTGAAGCTTTTAATATAAATTTTTCACGAATAAAATACATAATAAACTTAGATACCCACAAAAACACAAATACGTTAACATAGGGAATATAACACCAGATAGTTAAAAGAGTAAACGTAAAAATAAGAGGTTTTGTTATACACTACAGACTCTTTATAAGGGGTAACTCACAAACTTACGATTTTTACTAATTTCGTGTTCTACAAAGTGACTTAATTATTACTTATCTTCATAATTGTTTATATAAAAATTTGTAGTTATTGTAATTTAAAGGTGACATCTCTGAAGGCAGTGATTTTAGCAGGTGGATTTGCAACAAGGTTACGCCCCTTAAGTTGTAGTAGACCTAAAACTCTTTTTCCTATAGTAAATAAACCGTTGTTACAGTGGATTTTTGAAGGACTGGCTGCTAATGAAGTAACAGAAGTTGTTTTAGCAGTTAACGCTCTAACACAATTTCACATAAAACGACAAAAGCCATCTAAATGCGGCTTAAAAATCAAATACGCAATTGACCCCTCTAAAACACCGTTAGGAACTGCAGGACCAATAAAAAACACAGAAAAAATAGTCGGGTATGAAGAATCATTCATTGTTTTAAATGGAGACATCTTTTCCGATATCGACTACAAACAATTAATGAACACACACGTAAAAACTGGTGCGTTAGCGACTATAGCCTTACATGAAGTTGAAGACCCAAGCAGATACGGTGTTGCAGAACTAGAAAAAGATAACCATATCAAAAACTTTATGGAAAAACCAACCAAAGAACAAGCACTAACCAATCTAATTAATGCAGGAATCTACATCTTAGACCCAAAAATATTCAATTATATCCCCAAAGGTAAACAATGCTCAATAGAACGCGAAATTTTCCCAATACTCGCAAAAGAGCGCAAACTCGCGGGTCACGTAATTGAAGGATTATGGACAGATATAGGTAAACCCGAAGAATACTTACAAATCAACAAAATTATACTTAACAATTTGGATAGACCCAACAAACTTAAAACATCCAAAAATATTGAAGTGAAAAAACCTTCAGTGATAGATAAAGGGGTCACTATAGGCAAAAAAACAGTTATCGGCCCATATGCGGTATTAGGAAAAAACGTTACAATTGGGGATAACGTACAAATTTGTGATTCAATAGTGTTTCCTAATGCAAAAATCGAAGATAACACTATAATTAATGGTGCAATAATAGGAGAAAACGTAATCGTTGGCAAAAACGTTCAAATTAACACAGGCTGCATCATTGCAGACCAAGCAAAAATCAAAGATAATATCAACTTGCCTAACAATTTTGCAGTTTGCCCAGCTAAGGAGATATCTGAAACTATTTTAAAAAGAAAGATCATCTGTTAGAACAGAAGAGAGAATAATATGAGCACATCAAAAAAACTTTTTGGCACTAACGGCGTACGAGGACTCGCTAATGTTGAATTAACGCCTGATATAGCAGTTAAAATTGGTTTATCAATTGGAACCTTTTTTGGGAAGAAAAACTTACTTTTAGGACACGATGCACGAACTAGTGGCCAAATGCTATCTAAAGCAGTAACAGCAGGCTTAACCGCAACTGGATGCAATGTATACTTCACCGGAATGGCTCCAACACCATCAATTCAATTTGCCGTTAAAAACCATAAAATGGATGGCGGGATCATCATTACAGCGTCACATAATCCAGCTGAATACAATGGAATTAAAGTCATCTGGAGTGATGGCGTTGAAATTTCACATGAACAAGAAAAGGAAATTGAAAAAATTTATTTTGGTAATATAATCAATTTTGCCCCATGGGATAAATTAGGAGAGCTAAAAAAACTATCATACATTAATGATGAGTATGTTGCGGCAATTAAAACCCATGTGGATATAGGATCAATAGCTAAAAAACAGTTTCATGTAGTAGTTGATGCCGCAAATAGTGTAGGTGGATTAACCGCACCAACTCTTATACGAGAAATGGGTTGTAAAGTAACTAGTATAAACGCAAACATTGACGGAACATTCCCCAGCAGAGAACCAGAACCACGTCCAGAAAGCCTAGAGGATCTATCGGCAACTGTGAAAGCCATTGGCGCAGATATAGGGGTAGCTTTTGATGGAGATGCAGATAGATCAATTTTCGTTGATGAAAACGGCGAAATCTACATGGGAGACAAAACTTTTGCGGTTATCCTAAAACAATTTCTTCTAAAAAATAAAGGAGCCACAGTTGTCACACCTGTAAGTTCATCAACGTTGATTAAAGAAACAGCAGACATCTATGAAGGAAAAATTGAGTGGACAAAAGTGGGTAGTGTAACAGTTTCACAAAAAATGAAAGAAATAAACGCCGAATTAGGTGGGGAAGAAAACGGCGGAGTCTTCTATGGACCACATCAAACAGTTCGAGACGGCGCCATGACCACCGCGTTACTCTTAGAAATAATGGCAAAAACAGACAAAAAACTCTCTGAACTTGTCGCTGACCAACCACAATATTTTATTGAAAAAAGCAAAATCGAATGCCCAAACGGAAAGAAAACACTCCTACAAGAAAAACTTTATCAAGAAATCAAAAACGAAACCATTAGCACAATAGATGGCATAAAAATCTGGTTCAATGACAAAAGTGCCATTTTAATTAGAGCTAGCGGTACAGAACCAGTTTACAGACTGTATGCTGAAGCAAAAAACAAAGAAAAAGCATTAAAAATAGTTGAGTCATACAGTTCAAAACTTAAAGAACTTCTTCAAACTATTTAACATCCCCCTTTTTAAGTCACAAATAAATAAAAAATTAAAAAGAGGACACACCCAACATGCCTTCGGTATTAAACCTACAAACACAAGATGTAGATACAGAAGAAAAAAGAGCCAATTATACAGTTAGCATAGTTGGCTGTGGACAAAATGGAATACTTTACGCAGATGCCTTTGCAGAAGCAGGCTACAAAGTCACATGTAACGATGAAAATCCAAACCTGCTAAGACGTTTAACTAAAGCAAAAAACTGTTGTGTACCCCCTGAAATTGAAACACGCCTAAAAAAACACATTAGTATAGGTAATCTAACCACTTCAAATGTAAGAAAAAGTACAGTAGCTCAAAGCGATATAATTGTTTTAGCCATAAATATCAGAGTGGATACAAAAAAGAAATCAGACACCTTAGAGCT
Source organism: Candidatus Bathycorpusculum sp. (assembly GCA_009779045.1). Taxonomy (GTDB): domain Archaea; phylum Thermoproteota; class Bathyarchaeia; order Bathyarchaeales; family Bathycorpusculaceae; genus Bathycorpusculum; species Bathycorpusculum terrae. The sequence goes on from WREZ01000008.1 coordinate 3,357, forward strand.
TGAGGGAGTATATAAACAAGTTGGAACTGCGCTAAAACAGGGGGCACTTTTAATTTATGGAGGCGTAGGGGGATTTGGCGCTACAGAAAACCTATTAAAAGAAACCCTTGAAAACACCTCAGGACTAAAAGAAGGAAAAGATTTTCTTTTAGCATACAATCCATTATATCTCCCAAAAACGTGTCAAATAAAATCGTTAAACAATATAGAATTAATTATAGCCTCAGCAAATCAACAAAGCTTAGATATTGCAACTATAGTTCTTAAAACGCTAACACCCAAGGTTAAACAGACAAATCAAGTTAAACTTGCAGAGCTTGCAATACTCTTTAAAGCTGTGCAACAAGATATAAACATAGCATTAGCTAACGAGTTATCAATTTTCTGTGAAAACACTGGAATGGACTATTTTAAAGTTCAAGAACTTATTAACGATGAAAAATCAAACTTTTGCCCAACTATTGAGGCAGAAGAAAATCGAAAGGAAACATATCTATTGATTGAAAGCGCAGAAAATCTCAATATAAAGCTTCGGCTCCCACAACTTGGCAGACAAATTAACGAAGAAAGAGTTAAACATGCAATCAACCTAACACAAGAAGCTCTGCGTAGCTGTGATAAAAGTCTACGAAGAGCAAAAGTGGCCATACTTGGAACATCCAACCAAAATACTGTCACAACAAAATACATAGAGGCAGCAACCGCTAAAGGCGCAAAGGTTGCACTCTATGATCCTACTATTGTAAAAAATGAAACGTTAGATACACTACCTGTCTTGAAAAAAAGTTTAAGTGAAACAGTGGAAAATGCAGATTGTCTTGTAATTCTAACAGGGCAAGAACATTTTAAACGATTAAATCTTAAAAGACTTAAAGCAGTTATGAAAAAACCTGCAGTGCTCGTAGATTTAATAGGCATAGTAGAACCAGAAAAAATACAAGCAGAAGGATTCATATATCATGGAATAGGAAGAGGAGTAGATAAACCTTGAACAAGCTTGGAGTAGCAGTAATTGGAACAGGCTTCTGGGGAAAAAATCATGCCAGAGTTTATAAAGAATTAGAAAACACGAACTTAGTTGCTATTTGTGATGTTGACCCAGAACGTGCCAAAATTATAGCAGAACAATATGGAGTGAAAGCTTATACCAACAGCTCAGATATGTTAAAAGATAGGGAGATCCAAGCAGTTAGTGTATGCACATGGTCAACAAAACTAGCAGAGGAAGCACTCAAATGTTTAAACACAGGTAAACATGTACTTGTAGAAAAACCCATGGCCACTAACACAAAGCAGGCTCAAACACTAATAGACACTGCCAAAGCGAACGATTTACATCTCTCCGTTGGCTTTTTAATGCGGTTTATCCCTGGAATACAGCAGATTAAACAGGCAATAGAGACAAAAAAAATTGGTGAGCTTGTCTCCGCGACAGCAAAAAGAGTCACTCAATGGCCAGAAAGAATTGGTGATGTGGGCGTTGTAAAAGATACTGCAATTCACGATATTGATGTTATGCATTTTATCTCAGGTGAAAAACCTGTAAGCGTCTACGCCAAAATGGGCAATATGCGACATCGACAATTTGAGGATTACGCTCAAATTATGCTCACATATGAGGGCGGTAAAACAGCTTTCATAGAAGCTAATTGGTTAACACCATATAAAATTCGTTCCTTAAATGTAACAGGAAGTGAGGCTATAATGCGTCTAGATTACAATAGTCAAGAGCTATGGATTGAAAACGCTACAGAAACAGTACAACCAAGAAGTCCATTCAAAGAACCCTTAAAAGCGGAACTTGTACATTTTATTGAATGCATCATAGAAAAGAAAACACCGGTAATTACAGGTGAAGACGGCTATAATGCATTAGAAATAGCCACAGCAGCTATGGAGTCATCAGTTAAAAACACTGTTATGAAACTAAACAAATAGGTCAGTTAAAAAACTGTTTAACCCTTCAAATTGAAGGGTTTTCCATCATTTACAATGTTTTCAGGAATCTGGTCTTTCCATTTTTTAAGAAAAGGCAAATCTTCAGCGCCCTTACGCAATTCATCAGGTAGCATTTCAGGAATTTCATCACGAATTGGATACCACCTATGACAGCTAGGACAAATAATTATACCCTCAGTAATCTCATCTTTTTCTTCAAACACCACTAAATCAAGAGGATGATGTTTGTCAATTGGACAAGCAAGGATCTCCATCAATTTACGTTTCATATCAGCATCATAATATAGTTAAACCTACTCAATATAAAAACTTGTTTGACAAACCAGAAATACAAATATCTAAAACTGTCTGATACCAATTAGGACCAATACTTCTAATAACACGAGAAAAACCAAAACTATAACGCACACCTAAAGCATCTAAATATGCAATCACTTTTTTACGAGTATTCTCAATTGGATCCTCCCCCTTAGCAGCATGTTGAAAATCAAAAAAATGAATCCAGCCACCAGACGGTTTCAAAGCCAATAAAGCAGAAGGTAAATACTCAAAGACCAATTCAGGCAAAGGCATCAAAACACGGTCAGCCACACCTTGTAATTGCAAGTTAATGATTTCTCGGGAATCCCCCAATAATGGAACAACACAATTAGCAACATGATTAAGCTGCACATTTTCCTGCATACACTCATACGCCACCGAATTAACATCTATAGAATACACTTTAGAACCAGAAGCTTTAGCAATAAATATAGAAAAACAACCAACTCCAGAAAACATGTTAACAACAACTTCGCCCGGCGCAACAAGAGAAGATATTCGTTTATGTTCAAACAAAAGCCGTGGAGAAATATAACAACGTTCAATGTCAACTTTAAAAAAGCAACCATGTTCTTTATAGACCGTGACCGTACGGTTTTCTCCAGCTAAAAACTTTAATCGCCTAACCCTAAAATCACCCTGCACCGCACTAATTTGCATAAAAACCGTTTTAATTTTACAATTATAAAGCGTCATTATTTCGTCTGCAACTTTTTGAGCATTTCCCAGATCATCTCCCGGTACTTTAATAACAGCTATGTCACCTACAATATCATACGAGTTGTAAATATTGACTGAGTCCACAGAGGATATTCGGGCTTTTAGCTTTCGACGCATTTTATTTCTTTATCTATTGGAAACGTTTAAAAGTAAAATGCTTTTCTTTGTAAGAAGAGGTCTTTCCAATGGAAAAATCAGGAATTGTTTATGAATGTATGCGGTGCGGGTCACGCGTTCCATCTGAAGAGTTAGAACTAAGAGGCGGAGAAACAAAATGCATTATTTGTGGTTACCGCATTTTAAAGAAAGTAAAACCACCAGTAGTTAAAAGAGTGCAATCAAGATAAAATAAAAGGAGAAACTCGCTCAATTGCGAGCAACCAATTTTTTAAAAAAAGTTAGTAATCGTCACCCTCATTACGACTAAGTTTACGCAATGCTCGACCTTTTAGAGGAACATTCTTTAGTTTTACATCATCTTCAAAGATATCATCAGGTTGACGCTCAACAGTTTGTCGTTTCACAGTTTCCCCACAAACACCTTGCGACAACAAACGTCGTTTATTACACATAGCATAAGTACATTTTATAACACTACAGTATTCGTCACCGTCTTTACACCAAACACCGTCTCGCCTAAACCAAGCGACATTTTTACCACACCTAAAAGATGAGCACCCTGGTGAACAAGATTTTGATTGAGCCATACATACACCTCAAGTTAGTTTCAAAATCTAAACATATCATTTTATATTTGCTAATATTTATTAAACATCAGAAATAATATAAACTTTATTGTAACACCACCACAAAATAACATTATAACCCAGAAGAAACAAGGAAACAGTATAAAAACACAACAAGTACATAAAAACAATTAACATGGAATGTGCAGTATTGGAACAAACAATTCCAGACCCCCTTAAACAAACGCTAAAAAAACAAAAATACCATCTTATAGGCAACCATTCAGCAGTTAAACGCTGCAAATGGCTATATGAATCAATAATAAATGATAGAGTCTGCTACAAAGAAAAATTCTACGGCATAAAAAGCCATCAATGCCTACAAATGACCCCCGCATTATATTACTGCACACAACAATGCCTCTTCTGCTGGAGAGCCCAAAGCGGCGACTTACAAGTCACATGGGACGAAATGAAACTGCCCTCATTAAACCAACCAGAAGAAATCATAAACGCAAGCATCAAAGCACAAGAAAAAATCCTCAGCGGATACAAAGGCCATCCAAAAGTAAACTGGCGTAAACTAACCGAAGCACACCAACCAAAAAATGTAGCAATAAGTCTAACAGGCGAACCAACACTCTACCCAAACATAAGCGAACTTATCAGAACATATCAACAAAAAGAATTCACAGTCTTCCTAGTAACCAACGGCACTCTACCCGAAAGACTAACAAAACTAACCCAAGAACCAACACAAATGTATATCTCTCTCTGTGCACCAAATGAACAACTCTACAAAAAAATCTGCCGTCCACTCATACCCAAAGCCTGGGAATACCTCAATGAATCATTAGAGCTCCTTCAAAGCTTCAAATGCAGAACCGCACTACGAATGACCCTTGTTAAAAATCACAACATGAACAACGTGGATCAATACGCCAAACTAGTCGAGAAAGCCAACCCAACATTTATCGAAGCAAAAGCATACATGCACGTTGGCTTTTCTAATTTACGACTAGGATTTGATGACATGCCCCAACTCGCAGAAGTCAGAACATTTGCAGAAGAACTATCAGAAAAAATAGGGTACAACATAATTGATGAATCCACAGACAGCCGCGTAGTTTTACTAAGCCGCAAAAACATAAACAACAAAAACATACAAGGATAAAACGTCGTTAAAACACGAACTCAAAAAAATGATTCCGACATTTAAATAGATAAATAAGAAGTGGAATTAATTATTTATATTAAGGTGAAAAAGTGACCACCCTTAAAACAGTTCTTGAAGAAATAAAACAGGATCTAATGCAAAAAAACAAACTCCGAGAAGACACACATGAATACATGCGCAAAGCAACCAGCTTAGCCAAACAAGCAATACTTCTAATCCACCAAAAAAAGCAGCCAGAGGCAGAAAAAACAGTTAGAGACGCCACAGAAAAAATTGCTGAACTACAAAAACTCGCCAAACAATATCCTGACATCATCTACTGCGGCATGTTTAGTGATGCACTACAAGAATACGCAGAAGCTAACATTCTCTTGACACTGATAAAAGAAAACAGGTTTATCACACCTAAAGAAATCAATGTACCATCAATCGAATACACACTTGGCCTAGCAGATGTTGTCGGCGAATACAGACGCTTATCCCTTGACACTCTACGAGAAGGAGAGGTAGAAAAAGGGGAAGAGTACCTCAAAGGAATGGATGAAATCTTTATTGAACTTCTCGCACTTGACGAAGCATACATGCTTGTACCGGGTTTAAGACGAAAAACGGATGTTGCAAGAAAAATCATTGAAACAACCCGTGGCGATATAACACAGGAAGTAAGACGAAAAGCCCTCGAAGATTACCTCAAACACTTCAAACAAACACAAATTAAACCCAGGAAAAACAAAAACAAAACCCAATAAAATTACACACCTATAAAATTTGTCTAACTTGTAATTTGACAGTTATCCAACATATGTTAGAGATAGATTTTAGGACAATTAAGGAAAAATATTATCTTAAGGTTCATCTAACATTTAATCAGTGGAATTATATGGCAACATCAGAAATAACGGAAATATCATTTAGTGATTTTGAGAAACTTGACTTAAGGGTTGGAAAAATACTTGAAGCAACACCTATTCCAGAGTCAAAAAAGTTAGTTAAGCTTGTGGTTGATTTTGGTGTAGAGCAACGTCAAGCGGTGGCGGGGATTCTTAAATTTTATACACCTGAAGAGCTTGTTGGGAAGAAGTGTGTTTTTTTGTTGAATCTTCAGCGTCGTATGTTGGCGGGTATAGAGTCTCAGTGTATGGTTTTAGCTGCTGAAGATGATGTGGGTAATGTTTCGGTTTTGCAGCCTGAGAGGGATATCGGTGAGGGCAGTAGAATTGGGTAAAGTCGTTTCCGTTTTTTATTTGTTCGTTTTTTTGTTGTGGGAAAAGTAAATTATTTAGCGTCTGTGTTATTGTAAGATTATTTGTGGAAGGTTTAGTTAATGGTAGTAAATGAAGAAGCGCTTATGTGGGTCGAAAAGTATCGACCAAAAATTCTTAGAGATGTGGTGGATCAGCATGATATTGTAGAGAGTTTAAAGGCGTTTATGAAGAATCCGAAGGTTATGCCCCATTTGATGTTTGCGGGTATACCGGGTACGGGGAAGACTACGACAGCATTGTGTATTGCGCACGAATTGTTCGGTATACAGAATTGGAGAAATTTTACTTTGGAGCTTAATGCTTCTGATGAGAGGGGTATTGATACTGTCCGGGAGCGTGTTAAAGATTTTTCGCGTTATAGTAGGGGCGCGTTTGGTGATGTACCTTTTGCGTTGATCATTTTAGATGAGTGTGATCAAATGACTGGGCCGGCTCAGACAGCTCTTAGGCGTATTATGGAAACTAGCAGTCGTACGTCTAGATTTATTTTGATTTGTAATCAATCTAGTAAAATTATTGAGCCCATTCAGAGCAGATGTGCAATTTTTAGGTTTTCTAGGCTTGATAGAACGGCTATGATAGAGCATTTAAAAGATATAGCTAAAAAAGAGAAGGTAGACATATCTGTTGAAGCTGTTGAGAGAATTGTAGACTATGCTGAAGGGGACTTACGTCATGCTATAAACGCTTTACAGACTGCAGCAGCTTATAAAGATGGGAGTCCTGTAGATGAGAGGATTGTGTCTCAGATTATAGGTGAAGCGAGTCCTAAGCAGGTTCAGCTTATGCTAAATAAAGCGATTAATGGTGATTTTATAGAAGCTCGACGGGTAATGTATGATATTATTGGCACATATGGTTTTTCAGGTACAGAGATTATTCGTCAAATGCAGAAAGAGCTTTTTAAAATTAGTTATATACCTCCAGAACAGAAAGCGGAACTTAGCAACATCATAGGGGAATATGATTATCGTCTAACTCAGGGTGCTAACAGTGATCTTCAGTTAAGTGCGCTTTTAGCTCAATTTGCTAAAGCGGGTAAAGCCTTAGGGGAAAACAGTTGAAAAACGATTTATGGGTCGAAAAATATCGACCAACATCAATTAAAGATATCATAGGTAATGAAGAGGCAAAAACAGTATTTACTGAGTGGTTAGAAAATAAAAGACCCACTAAAAAAGCTGTGCTGCTCTATGGGCCGCCAGGTGTGGGCAAAACAACTCTTGTTAACGCTGCTGCAAATGAATACAAATTTAGAATTATAGAAATGAACGCTAGCGATACACGGTCAGAGAAAGCAGTTAATCGTATAGCAAACCCTGCAACTTCATTTACAGGGTTAGACAAGTTTTCCAGTGAAATTAAAGGTAACATGTTATTTATGGATGAAGTTGACGGCATAGCAGGTAACGAAGATCGGGGTGGAGTTAATGCCATCATCAAAATTATTGAAAACACACGCACACCCATTATAATGGCAGCCAATGACTGTGAACTTGAAAAATTACGCCCCCTAAAAAAACTCTGTCTACTAATCAGATTCCAACAAACCCGCATCCCACTAATTATAATGGCACTTAAAAAAATATGTGAACAAGAACACATAACATATGAATTTGCAGCTCTGGAAAAAATTGCAACAAACAGTCAAGGTGATGTACGCTCAGCAATTAACGATTTACAAGGATTAAGTGAAGAAGGCAAAACCCTAACCGAACAAGACACTTTAGCATTAGGGTCAAGAAGTAAAGACATTAGCATGTATGATACCCTAAAAAGTTATTTTGCTACAAAAAACATTGCAGAAGCAGTATCACTTCTCAATTTCTCAAACGTAGAATATGATGATTTATTAATGGCTATAGGCGATAACATACCTCGTCGTCACAGTAACCCAGTTGATCTTGCAGAAGCATACAATTACCTATCACAAGCAGATGTTTTTCGAGGAAAAATAGGAACAGAAAACTGGCACCTACTAAAATACGTCTACAACAACTTAGCCCAAGCCGCAGCAGTTAACCCTGAATCATACAAACCCTTTGAGTTTATTTCACCACCAATCAGAGTTATCACACTATTTTGGACAAAAAGCAAACGCACCATGTTAAATAGTATCTGCACAAAAATCAGCGCTCAATGTCACATCAGTAAATATGAAACAAAAATGATATACATACCATATCTCAGACTAATGTTACAACAAAAAAAGAAAGCAAACACACTAATCAAGTGGCTAAAACTTACGTCTGAAGAAGTGACCTTCTTAACAAGTTTAAAAATGTTTTAGGAGGAAAATATGGATGCTATTAAATAAAAAAGGCTTCAAACTTCCACGTGTTGAAAAAGAAAAATTCATCACGCTAATACGGTTAGGTCTAGAGTATGATAACCAAAAAATGTTATTTAGTGTAAAAAACTACAATAACATAAACCAGCTACGAGACACTCTACAAGACATTTTAAAATCAGAAATCTCATTTACTCAAACCTGCAACATTTGCAACATAGATTTTGGATGCAGCACCTGTAAATATGCTAAAGCCTGTCCAACAAAAGATTTACCATTTAGTTGTGTATGTAACCAATGTTTACGACCTAAAAAACAAATACAACAACAACTATTCTAACATTTTTCTCAGCCTAAATTTTGAAGTCATATACTACAAAACTAAGCGTAATTATCTTTACTATTTTGCGTTACAACTTGTAACAAATATATCCAATAATGCCTTAAGGGTTTTGTTAGAAATTGTTAGTAATATGCCAAAAGATACTATCAAACAGTAAAATAGGAATACGTATTGTTGTTGAATTTTGGGTTTTTGTTATAGAATCCTTTTAATGTATTTCTGTTATTATTCGTAAGTTCTAAAGGGCAAGACAGTTTGAGAGGGAAAAAGATGCATACAAATATTGGTATATTGGATTTTTGTTACGAGAACTCGTTGATTACTGTTGTTGCTAATCGTAATTTTGCTGAAGTAAAATTGGCTGGTTTAAATGTTGGCCCGTTTGATGAGGGTAATGAGTATCAGGTTTATTATTGGATAGCGAAAGAGTTACAGGCTGTGGGTGTTGTGCATTTGAGGGAGGAGGAGGTTTTGGATGGAAGTAAGTTATACAAGGTGCAGTGGAAGGAAGGCATTCAGGTTCCGGGTATGATTTCTGAGCTACCGCAGGATTTTTATCCGAAGCTTCGCAGGTTTTTGGTTTTTGCTGAGGCTGAGGCTGTTCAGCCTGAGAAAATTCAGGAGTATCATAAAGTTAAGGCGTTAGCAAGGGACATTATTAATTCTCGTCTTAAGAAAATTATAGCTTTATCGTCGGCGTCGGCTCAGAGTGATCAGATATTGAAGAAGTTGACTACTGAAGAAAGGGTTATTTATGAGCAGCTTGGTGAGTTAATTTCTGCTTGGAAAAATCAGATTCTGCAAAAGCATGAGAAGCATTAGGTGTGTGTATGTAAATGGCTAAAGATGTTGTTGATCAAATGGATCCTCAGGAACGTTTTTTGGAATTTTTTAAGATTTTTAAGGTAGATTCTGAGAGGGGGCAAAAAGAGAAGTATAGGGCGAAGCTTGGGCAGCTATCTATTTCAGGGAAGACTAGTATTACGATTAATTTTGATGAGTTATATAGTTTTGATCAAAAATTGGCTGAGAGGTTGCTTAATAATCCTGAAGAATATTTAGAGTATGCTAGTAAAGCCGCGTATGAGCAGTTAAGGATTGAGGATGAGGAATATGCGGGTAAAATAGAGAAAATCACTATACGTATTGCTAAGCTTTTGGGTAAGGAAGCGTTACGTAAAATAGGCTCTAAGAATATGGGTAAATTAATTCTTGTTGAGGGTATTGTTGTTCGTGCTACACCTGTTCGTCCGATGGTTTTGCAGGCGGCGTATAAGTGTAAGCGTTGTGGAACTATGATGAAAATTGAACAAACAGGGCAGTTTCTTAAAGCGCCGCCGGTTTGTATGGGTGTTGATTGTGGGAAAGAGGGACCTTTTGAGTTTGCTCAAGAGGAATCTACTTTTATAGATTCACAAGATTTGCGTTTGCAAGAAAAACCGGAAGATTTGCCGCCGGGTCAACTTCCTAGGGTTTTGGCGGTAAAGTTGGTTGGTGATGAAATTGTGGATCAGGCACGGCCTGGGGATCATGTGTCTATAGTGGGCATAGTTCGTGCTCATGCGCCCTCGTTGGTTGGTATGGGGAAGCTTCGCACGTTTATTTTACAGTTGGAGGGTAATTCTGTTGAGCTTTTAGGTAAGGAGCCTGAGGCTTCACCACCTTCACCTGAGGAGGAGACAAAAATTTTGGAGTTGTCTCGTGATCCTTATGTTCATAAAAAGATCATGAGTAGTATTGCCCCGTCTATTTTTGGAAATGAGCATCTAAAGGAGGCGGTTATGTATTTGCTTTTTGGGGGTGTTTCAAGGAGTTTGCCAGATATGACTGTGAGAGGTGAAATGAATGCGTTAATTATAGGTGATCCTGGCACTGCTAAGTCGCAGATGCTTCAATATGTCTCGCGTATTGCGCCAAGAGGTTTATACACTTCAGGTAGAGGTACCACCGCTGCTGGTTTAACTGCAGCTGTTGTTAGGGAAAAGGGTGGTTCGATGTCTCTTGAAGCAGGCGCACTTGTTTTGGCAGATAAAGGTATAGCATGTATTGATGAAATGGACAAAATGCGTCCTGAAGATCGTGTGGCTATACACGAAGCCATGGAGCAGCACACCGTTTCAGTAGCTAAAGGGGGTATTGTTGCAACTCTTAACGCGCGAACATCTGTTTTAGCGGCAGCTAACCCAGCTTTAGGTAGATATGAACCAAACCGTACAGTATCTGAAAACATTTCTTTACCAGTTACCATTCTTTCACGTTTTGATTTGATTTTTGTACTTCGTGATGTGCCTAACAAGGAGACAGATAGTAAAATGTCAGAGCACATTTTAGAAATACACAGACGTGGTATAAGTCCTGTTGAGGCACAAGTTGACACAGAACTTTTACGTAAATATGTTAGCTATGCTAAAAGTGTATATCCAACATTAAGTACTGAAGCATTAAAACGACTTAAAGAATTCTACTTAGCCATGCGTAAAGCAGACGATTCATCTGAAGGTTCTCCTGTAGCGATTACTACTCGACAACTTGAATCATTAGTTAGATGCGCTGAAGCCAGAGCACGTGTTGCATTGCGTAAGGAGGTAACAGCAGAAGATGCAGAAGCAGCAATAGCAATCATGCAAAAATCGCTACAAGAGGTAGGAATTGACCTATCCAACTTTAAAGTGGACATAGACATCATCATGACAGGTAAACCCAAAAGCATCAGAGACCGCTTCCACATAGTTCTATCAGTTCTAATAGATATGGAAAAACAAACGGGTATAGTAGAAAGAGACACCTTTGTAGCTGAACTAGAAACTAACCACAAAATTCCAAGAGGCGAAATTGAACGCATGATAAGTCAACTACTACGAGAAGGCACCATTTATGAACCCCGCGAAGGATGTCTAAAGAAAACCTAAAACAGACAGAGAGATGAACAACAACACAAAATACAAACAAAAAAGTTTAAACCAACATAAAATCAGAAAACGACTAACAATGAATTCAACAAAGACTACTCTGCTATCGTTAGACAACTAC
>WREZ01000009.1 GCA_009779045.1 Candidatus Bathycorpusculum sp.
CAGAGTGTTCTTTTGTATTATTTCTTGTATTTGTGTTTCAAAATCTCCTTTAGAGGAGGTTGCCATAATTTGTAATTTTTCTCCTAACTGCACATTTGTCTTAAATCGATTAGTGAATAGGTCTCTAATTTTGGCGCTTCCTAAAAACCCTTTAAGTTTAGAAGAAAAACCTAAACTACTAACCAGTGACGGTGAAAAAACAAAGTATCTTTTGTCATTTACATCGGCTCTACTGTAGGCTGTTATGTAAAAAGGGACATATACTATTGCATTATTTTTTAGTAATTCCTGATCTGCTTTAAGGCCTAACAGTTTCATATTTGTTATACAATTCTCGCATTCCTCAACTATTTGCTTTACATATTCTAATACGGTCTGAGTTAAATTTTCAAGTTTTAGGCTTTCTTGTTTGAGAGTCTCTTGTTTTTCATCTCGCAAAACCTCTATGACTACAATTGGTTGACGTTTAATTTGCACTTCTCTATCAAACTCATCCCTTAACGTAGATGACTCTTTTGTTTTTTGTTCTATCAATGTTTTAAGTTGTATTTCCAACTTTTTTTGTTGCTTTTGCAGGTCCTCAAGTTCCTGTTTTTCTTTTTTAAGTTTTTTCTTTAAACTCTCCTCCGAGCGTTTATTTCCTCTTTGAGATTGAGCTTTTATCTGTTTACTGTAGCGCTCAATGCTGACTTCTGTTTCTTTGATGTTTCTCTCTATACGACTTTTCTGCTTTTCAAGGGGCTGTTGCTCTTTATCTATACTTCTTTCTAAACGCTCCACCTGTTTTTTGTAATTAATAGTTAGTTTTTCGATTTTTGGGTTAATTATTTCTTTTTGAGCTTTAATTTTTGCCTCCGCTTCTTCTGCAACCGCTTTAGATTCAAAATTAAAACCTTTAATGTACTCTTTTGTAGTGTTAAAAATCAACTCTAATACTTTTTTAAATTCTTCTGTTTTTTCCTTAAACGATAGTTGTAATGCTTCAATCTGACTAACAATTGATATTATTTTCTTCTCTTCTAAAATAGGTAAAAGCAAACTTGTTAATTGATCATCATAGCCTTCAGTTACTTCTTTACGGTAATCCCCCAATTCCTCTAACAATTTATGGTCAACAATTAAGCCCTCACAAAGTAACTCTTTCACATTTTGTGCATAACCAAATTTCTTTGGGTAATTAACCAAAAACTTGGTATATTCCTCACGAATCCTAAAAATAACTTCAAAATCTTCCTTTTTAAACTCTGTCTGCAACACCTCATAATACGTCCAGTTATGCTGAATTCTGTTTAAACCATCAAAAACATACGTAAAATTACCCCTAACAATAAACCAAAGCGGATAACCAACTTTTAAAATGTAAGCAATCTTTTCCGAATTGTTAGTTGAACCCCCCCTTTTACGCTCTAATTCAGAAAGCGCAAAAACAGCTGCATACTCCGCCTCCATACTAACAGACTCTTCTCGACTCTCCGATTTTACCGCAAAAGGCAAAACAAACTGCTTAGGTATTGACATGACTCTTCAAATAATTATACACAACAACCATTTTTTTAAACTTGCCCCTAAAATTATATGTCAAAAACACCCTTTAACAAACTTATATTGCAACATTAAAAAAATGACTCCAACTTGGAAGTTGGACCTGACTTTTTAAGAATCTCTGCGCACTTCTTAGGACACAACTCTTTAAACTCCAAACACATGCTCTCCAATAACGCTTGAACATCTTTACCTAAACTAGGCGCAACTAAAATTCCACGGATCTGTCTATCAGACTTTAACTTTATAGCTTCAATATATTTTGCAAGTTGCAACACAGCCTCTTTAGTCGCCGTTTTACGCTTAACTTCAACAACAACTAATCTACCTGATTTATCCATACCATAAACATCAACAAACCCAGGTTCAACCTTTTTCTCCCAACTAATCGGCTTAAAGTCTTCCTCAATTAATTCAGGTCTAAGAAGAATTGCTTTATGCATATCTTCTTCGCTAGCGTTAAGAATGAACTCACCTGCATCCAATAACATAATAGATGTAACTGTGTAGATTTTTGTGAATTGAACTTTGACATTTTCTTTAGGTTTTTGACGAATTGCATGAACTTCAAGTATATCATCTTTTACTTGCGCATGAAAAACACTACCTGAAGGCTGCCAATTAACGGGTTCATAACCAATGGGACGATGAACAAGTAAACTGCCATCTGATTTGATAATTAAAAGCCGTTCTCCTAATTCTAATTTTGAGCTTGCTCTTCCCACGTAATCAACTTTACAATTGCCTACAACAATTAAGGTCCTTCTTTGAACAAAGGCTTTTTCAATTAGACTTTTTGCTTCTTCAAGCTCCGGCTCTATAAGTGTTGAGAGTTTATTGTTTAATTGTTGCATTATAAAGGCTCAATTGTACTAGATAGTTACTGGTACATAAAAATTTTCAAAAATTTTTACCCGAAAAATAGCGTCAATAGAGTGAAAGCAACTAAACACTCCAAAACAGTTAAAGTCCTATGTTGCAGACTTTATTTAGTGACCATATTGAGTAGTTGGAACAAAAAGCGTTCAGTAGCAAACCGTTACAACATTACCTCTACAAGTTATGATGAACAATATGCTCAAGAGCAAACCGCAAAATATCAAGCCGCTCAAAAAGCGTTAAGTCAACCTTTTTATGATACCATTTTAGATGTTGGTTGTGGTAGTGGGCTTTTCTTTTCTCATGCAGCTGATAAAGCTGAAATAATTGTAGGCCTTGATCTTTCACGTAAACTGTTGTTGAAAGCTAAAGCTCATGCTAAACAATTTTATAATGCACATATTGTTTTGGCCGATGCCGACCATTTGCCATTTAAATTTGCTCTATTTGATGTTGTTTTTTCTTTTACAATGCTTCAAAATATGCCTGCTCCAAAGAAGACTTTACTTGCGTTTAAACAACAAACTAAAGCGGGTGGTAAGCTTGTGATTACGGGATTGAAGAAAGCTTTTGGATTAACTGTTTTTTTGGATCTGTTTGAAGTTAATAGTTTAGAGTTGATTGAGTTTATAGATGACCCAAACTTAAATTGTTACATTGCCATTGTGATGAATTGACTGTTAACCTTCTTATATTAAAAGTACATGTAATTATTAGGTTCAAGGCTTTGGGAGTTATTTTGGGGTGCGTGTATGCCATATAAAAGTTCAAAGCAAGATTCATCTGATGTTTTAATGTTAGAGTGGGTTCTGCAGGTAAAAAATTACCGGTTAACTCTTGATAGGCATCTTTGTGTTGGTTGTCAGATTTGTTGTTTGGTTTGTCCTAAAGAAGCTGTTAAAATCGATAAACAACAAAATATGGGTGAAAAGGCGTTAAAATCTAAAGTGGACATTGATTTGGCTAAATGTAATTTTTGTGGTGCGTGTGATGTAACTTGTCCTTTTGGTGCTATTAAAGTAACTTTAAATGGTGTGCACAAATTAGCTTTACTAGCAAAAGAGAGTTACCCCAAAATTAAACGAACAATACTTTTAGATTCTGCCCTGTGTCCTAAAACTTGTTCTGAATGTGAAACTGTTTGTCCATTTAAATTAATTAAAGTATCTAAAGTGGGGTTTGATGGACAACCCGTTAAAAATGTTGTTGAGCTTTCTCCAACAGAAAAACGGCGCATTAAGCTTTCTGTAGATATCAAAAAGGATTATTGTCCTACTTGTAAAATATGTGAGGTAAATTGTCCCTCAAAAATTTTAAAAGTTACTAAAATTTTTGAAGGAAAAATAGTTATAAACCCTGATAAATGTCCTTATAACTGTCGTAGCTGTGTTGAGGTTTGTCCAATACCTAATGTTTTAACGGTTGATGCGGCAGATGGGAAGGTTGTTGTTACTGATGTTTGTTGTACCTTTTGTGGTGCTTGTAAAAATGTTTGCCCTGTAGTGGATGCTTTGGTGGTTAGGCGTGTTAAAGTTGCTCATGAGCGTATTCATTCAGGTGCATGGAATAGGGCTTTGGAGCGGCTTACAAGTACGTATGATGGGGTAAAAGTGCTTAAGGCGGTTGCTTCTTTAAAGAAGCGGGATATTGTTATTAAACGGTTGCAGGATGAAATAGTTGATGAGTGAGTTACAAGAACCTAAAGAAGAGTTGCGTATAGGCGTTTTTGTTTGTCATTGTGGTTTAAACATAGCTGGTACTGTGGATGTTCATGCTGTTGCTGAGTACGCTAAGACTTTGGATAATGTGGTTTTTGTTAAAGAAAATCGTTATACCTGTGCGGATCCTGGGCAGGAGGAAATTCGAAATGCTATAAAACAAAATGATTTAAATCGTATAGTTATAGCTGCTTGTTCTCCTAGGATGCATGAGCCTACTTTTCGACGTACTGTGGCTGAGGCGGGTCTTAACAGTTTTCTATATGAAATGGCAAATATTCGTGAATTTTCTTCTTGGTGTCATCAAAATAATCCTAAGGACGCAACTGAACGTGCAAAAGACACTGTACATATGGCTGTTGCAAAAGTACGTTTAATGCAACCGCTGCAAACTCTTGAAGTGCCTGTAACAAATAAGGCTCTAATAATTGGTGGTGGAATTGCAGGTATAAATGCTGCTTTAGATCTAGCTGAGCAAGGGTTTAAAGTGTATATGCTTGAAAATTCTCAAAGCATAGGTGGTCACATGGCAGCACTTGACAAAACCTTCCCAACCCTTGACTGTAGCATTTGTATTGAAGGCCCAAAAATGGTGGACTGCTCACGACACCCAAACATTACCATATTTGCCTACAGTGACCTAGTCAAAGTTGATGGCTACGTGGGCAATTTTAGAGTAAAAATCCGCAAAAACCCTCGTTATGTTATTGAAGAAAAATGTACGGGATGTGGTGAGTGTAAAGATGTTTGTCCTATTGAGTATCCAAATGAATGGGATATGAACCTTGGTACTCGTAAAGCCATATCAGTGCCTTTTGACCAATCAGTTCCCTTGGTTTATGCTATTAACCGCGATTATTGTATTGAGTGTTATAAGTGTACTGAGAAATGTGGTGAGCGTCAAGCCATAGATTTTGACCAACAACCTGCAGAAGTTGAAATCGAAGTAGGCGCAATTATCGTATCTACAGGATATGACGTTTATGAACCCTATGACCTGCCTCTCTTAGGTTATGGTAAATATTCTAATGTAGTTACAAGTATGGAGTTTGAACGTTTAATTCTAGCCGCTGGCCCTACAGGCGGTAAAGTCATTCGCCAATCCGACGGCCAAAAACCCCGCCGAATCGCTTTTATTTTATGTGTCGGCAGCCGAGACAAAAACAAGTACCCCTACTGTAGCAATTACTGCTGTATGTACACCTTAAAACATGTAGTGCAGCTTAAAGAAAAATACAAGGAAGACATAGAAGTCTACGTTTTCTACATGGACATACGCAGCACCAGCAAGGGGTATGAAGAATTTTACGACCGTGCAAGAGAAAGAGGTGTAAACTTTGTCCGCGGCAGAGTAAGTCGAATAGACGAAAACCAAAACACCCATAACCTAACTGTTCACTCCGAAGACACACTGCTAGGAAATCCTATAGAAGTTGAAGTAGACATGGTAGTTCTAGCCACAGCTTCTATAGCTAAAAAAGGCTCAGACAACATAGCACGCATCTTAAACATTTCAAGAGGTCAAGACGGCTTTTTCATGGAAGCACACCCTAAACTAAAACCCCTAGATGCACCAACGGATGGCATCTTTTACGCTGGAGCATGTGCAGGCCTAAAAGACATCCCCTACAGCGTCTCACAAGGCAGCGGAGCCGCCTCAAGAGTCGCAGCCGTTATCTCTAAACCAAAATGGCAAATCGAACCCATTATATCCATAGTTAACCAAACCAAATGCACAAGCTGCGGTATATGTGTAAACGCATGCCCATACGGCGCAATTAAACACGAAAAAAACCAGCCTGCCACTATAATCACCGCAAGCTGCCACGGCTGCGGAACATGCGTCGCTGAATGCCCCTCCCATGCTATCACTCAAATGCATTTCACAGACGCACAAATAATGGCACAAATACATGCTGCACTACAAGATAATCCTGAAGAAAAAATTTTAGCTTTTCTCTGCAATTGGTGCAGCTACGCCGGAGCAGACCTAGCTGGAATTAACCGATGCGAATACCCCGCCAACGTACGTGTCATACGCATAATGTGCAGCGGCAGAGTATCAAAAGAGTTCATACTCGAAGCACTACGACTAAGCGCAGGCATGATTCTGATAGGCGCATGCCATCTACCCTATGACTGTCACTACATCAACGGAAACCACAAAATGAAAACAAGAACCGACACACTCAAAAACATGCTAACAAAGCTAGGCATGAGCCCACAACGATTCCGCATAGAATACGTCTCCGCCGCTGAAGGCATACATTATGCTGAAATAATAAAAGAAATTAACCAACAAAGGAAAAACATAGGAACAAAACAAATCAAAGAAGAAACCACAAAACTCAAACCAACAATAGAACGCATGCTAAAAACAAAAAACCACCTCACAAATCCTCCTCCCTAAATAACTTACAAATAACATCATTATCATCCACAAAATTTATTCAACTTCTCCAATAAGATAAGTTCCCGTAACTTTAACAACTCTAACACGTAACATTTTACCTAACAAGTTTTGTGTACTTCTTACAACAATAGGTTTGTAAGCAAAATTACGCCCTACCCATGAACCTTCCACTTTACCTTTCTCATCAACAAGAATTTCACCGCTCCAATTTTTCCACTGCATATTTTTTTCAAGTGATATTTGCTTAACTAATGATGCTATAATGGTGCTTCTTTGTTTAATTTCTTCAGGTGATACTTTATCTTCTATCATTTCTGCTGCTAATGTTTTGGGTCTAGCAAAAAATTTAGACACATTAGTGACATCTGGTTTTATTTCTTTAAGTAGCTGTATTGTGTTTTTAAATGCTTGTTTTGTTTCTCCTGGGAATCCCACAATGATATCTGTTGCTAATGTTAATTCTGGAAATGCCTCTCTAAATGCTGCAATAGCGTTCTTGAATTCGTTTGCAGTGTAGAATCTGCGCATTTTTTTGAGAACTTGATCATCTCCGCTTTGAATGGGGAAATGTAAAAATTTGAAGATTTTTGGGTTTTTGTATGCTTCAATGAGTTCTTGTTGCATGTCATTTATCATGTTAGGGGTCATCATGCCTACTCTGACCTTAAATGTGCCTTCTACTTCTCCAATTGAGTGGAGGAGTTCTGATAGGTTCTTTCCGTTTTCTCGTCCGTATGCAGCAGTGTCTTGGGATGTAATCCAAAACTCGTGGGTACCTGTAGTTATGTCTGTTTTTATTTTTTGGATTATTTCAGGTATGCTGTAACTTTGTAGTTTTCCTCGGGCAAATACTACTGCGCAGTAAGCACATGAGCCAAGGCAACCAAGGTTAATTGGTAAAATGCTGATGATTGGGTTTGTGTTGATTTTAGGTAGTGTTAATTGTGGTTTTTCTTTTTGGGTTTGTTGTATGGTTGTAATTTTTTTGCCAGCTGCTACTTGATTTACCAGTTCTATTATGTATTCGCCTATTGCTGGTCCTGCGATGCCGTCGAATTGGGTTTCGTGGTGGAGGCGTTCTATGCTGATTTTTGGTAGGCAACCTATTATTATGATTTTTTTTGTTTTTGGGGTTTGTTTTATGGCGTTTATTATGCGGTTTTCTGTTGGTCCTTTTACGGCGCAGCTGTTAAATATGATGATGTCTGCCTCTTTTTCTGTAGTGATTTGGTGTCCTTTGTTTGTTAGGATTCCTGTTGTTGTTTCGGTGTCTGCTATGTTTGCTGCGCAGCCGTAGGTTTTGATGGCTATTTTCATGTTTGTCACTAGTGTTGGTGATGTAGAATGGTTCATTAAGTAATAAAAACTTGAGGGTGGTGTGTTGCCTTTTTTGACATATCCTTGTTTTTATACTTGTTTTACTTTATATATGGTAGAACCAACATGTTATGCATGTATTAATCACATAATATGTACATATATCTACCTTATAGAATACAATATTCACTTGTTCACCAAGTGGGGAGAAGACGAGCAAATGAAACTAATTACATTATACTTACCTGAAACTTATATTAAAGCTTTAGACCAGCTTGTAGATGAACGGTTCTATCCAAACCGTGCAGAAGCAATCCGTGTCGCAATACGAGACCTAATTAGTGCTGAAGTTTGGAGGCGAAACGGCGTTGACTAAACAAGACGACTTACTTAAATGCCCTATAGATGAAAACCTTGACGCCACAAAAATCGACATCACCCCACAACTTGTAGACAACACCTTACACATCTGCACACCCATAGGTGTTCACCTTGACACTGATGACATTATTCTTCAACCCAAAAAATGTACAACACAACCAAATCTAACAACAAAAACACAACTAGAACAAGCTACAAACAAACTCTACAACATAGAAAACTGCTCTACACCCGAAAAAATTCTAAACATCAACTTAGACCTCTACCAGATGGAAGAATACTAACTTTTTCCATTTTTAAAGACAAACAATATTATAAACTCAATTATTAAGACACTACCAATACTTTAGCACTCACCAAAAACGCTATTTTAGATTCAACAATGTGATATTTGAGTATGACATAACCATTGGGAGTCTAAGTAATGGACAAAAGACGCAATAACAAAGGTTTTTGGAACCGCTATTCCAAATTGTATGATTTTGAAACTAGACAATTCAGCGGTAAAGCCTACTCTGAGATGTATCAACTAATGTCCCATTCACTATTACCTACTATGACTGTATTAGAGCTTGCAACAGGAACTGGCTTAATTGCTATAAACATAGCTACACATGTACACTCTGTAGAAGCTACTGATTTTTCTCCTAAAATGATTGCGACTGCAAAAAAGAAAAAGACTCCTAACAATGTACATTTTTCAATAGAGGACGCAACTGAGCTTTCTTTTGAGGATAACACCTTTGATGCTGTCATAATCTCAAACGCCCTCCACATTATACCCAACCCCACTAAGGTGCTTATGAGCATTTCAAGGGTGCTAAAACCAAGAGGGTTACTTATCGCTCCTACTTATTCACACGGTCATCTACGTGATTCAACCTGGAATTTGACTGCAAAAATATTGAAGCTCATAGGGTTTGAAACCTATTCAAAATGGACGCCAAACGAATATGTTACATTTATCCAGCAGAACGGGTTTTTGGTGGAAAGATGGCAAGTATTAAATGCAGCTTTTCCACTTGTATACCTTGAAGCACATAAGTCTGAATAGACTCTGATTTTGTATAGGTAAAATATCCTCACAAAGTGTTGCGTTGTTTTGGGTGGTTTGGTAGTGTGTTTTTCTCTGATAGTTGAAGTGCCAAAATTAAGTGGTTTACGGTATATGAGGTGTGAGATATAGTGTATTTTTGGTGTTCTTTTTTGGGTAAAACGTAATTAAATTTCTATTTTGTGTTTTCATTTTTTTGGTGTCTGAGTTTGTATGATGTTTTAGTGTTATTTTTTTTGTTGTGGGGTGTTTTTCTATAGGTAACCTTTGGAGGGGTGTTTATAGATGTATTTATAAAGTGTATTTTTCATAAATTGGGTATATAGGTAAATATCAGGAGGAGGGCGGATGTATACCACAAGTTAAAGCGACTGTACGTATAGAGAACGTTGTAGCTTCTGCGACGTTAAATCAGAAAGTTGACCTTAACTCTGTTATAAAGGGTTGTTCTGATATAGAGTATAAACTTGTAGAGGGTAAACCCTTTTGGCGGTCTAAGAAATGTTCTGTTGTAAAGGGCGATCCAGATATAGAGTATAAGCCTGTAAATTTTCCTGGGTTAATTTATCGTTTGAAGCGTCCTAAAACTACCACTTTGATTTTTAGTTCTGGGAAAATGGTTTGTACGGGTGCTAAGTCTGAGAAAGAAGCTCGACGTGCAACAATGAATGTAATTAAGGATCTAAAGAAGAGTGGTATAATTATTATAGGTAAACCCGATATTAAAGTTCAAAATATTGTTGCTTCTGGTGTTTTAGGTGGTATGGCTGATCTTGAGAAAGCTGCTTACACGTTAAAGCATGCTATGTATGAGCCTGAGCAGTTTCCTGGTTTGATTTATCGTATGGAGGATCCTAAGGTGGTTATTTTATTGTTTGCCAGCGGGAAACTGGTTTGTACGGGTGCTAAAAATGAAGAAGATGTTCATGTTGCCGTAGGAAAACTACATGCGTTGCTTGAAGAGACAGATTTTATTTTCTACGAATAAGTTTCTTTTTTTTGGTTTATCTGTTAAATTCTTTTGAATGTCTTTTAACGGTTGTTTTGTGGTGGTTGTTGTGTATGGTTTAGTTTTTTCCTTTTTTTGATACTTGGTAGATTTTATTTATTTCAGGAATTAGGCATGTTGTTCGTGGTATTTCTTTTTTTATGAGTTGTTGGAAAATTTTCTGATTATTTGGTATGTTAGTATGGTATGGGATAACTAGTGGTGGTTTTGTTAGGCGGGCAATTTCAAAGCCGCTTTCTGGTGAGGCTCCTATGGTTATGCCGACGCTACAGAAAACTATGTCGAATTTTTCGTCAATTCCCATTTTAGCCATTTCTGGGAATGGTAAGCTGTCTGCTGTGTGGTAGATTTTTACGCCGTCTTCACTTGTTATTATGTAAGTGTTAGGGTATCTTGCGTTGTGGTTGCATTTGGCTGCTTTTATGGCGACTTCGCCGACTTTAATTGTGTTTCCAATGCGTATTACTTGAAGTTTATCAATTGGTATGTGATGTCTTAGAACAAATGCAGATGCGGGATCCGCTATAATGGTGCAGTTTGTGGCTTTTTGAACTTCTTTAATTAGGTTTGAGTCAAGATGATCATAATGTTCATGTGTTAGTAGTATAGCGTCAACGTTTTTTAGGTATTTTAGTTTAACGTCAACGGGGTCTATAGCGAAGGTTTTGGTTGGCGTTTTTAGTAGTATACCTGAGTATTGGTTGAACCACACAAAGAGAATGGCGTTCTTTTCTGGTATTTTCTGTATTGACATATTTTGTTAATTCCTCAAATAATATATAGTGTAAGGTTTTTAAAATCACTTACTCATCTAATTTTTACGTACGCGTACCTTTTATGGGTTTAACATGTTTTAACCGCTTTTAGATGAATACTCTTTGTTTATGTGTATTAGTTTGTTGTGTCTTTTTTGTGCTGTTTTTTGTGGTTTTGTTTTTGATAAGGCTTAATAGTTGTTTGATGTGAATTATACGGTAACTGGTGATTGTTATGGTGGATGTTTGGCTTCCTTACGGAAAGACGGATGTTTGTGTTCGAGTGCCGGCTCGTAATTTGCTTGGTTCAATTAATCCGGTTCAAAGATCTGGTGTATCTGATTTTAAAGTGGAAATTGAGCGTGCTCTTAAGGAGCCTATAGGGTCTATGCGGTTAAGTGAGTTTGTTATGTCTGAGAGTAAAGTTGCTATACTTGTTGATGACGCTGTTGTTTGTAAAAATTTTAGTGAGTTTATGTTGTTGTCTGTGCTTTCTGAGTTAAATGTTGCAGGTGTAAAAGATGAAAATGTAGTAGTTATTTTTGGTTCTAATATAGTGGATAATAAGTCAGTTAAGCCTGCTGGAGACGTTTCTTTTTTTAGTGCAGAGGTTTTAAAGCGTGTTAAAATAGTTAATCATGATGTTAACGCGTCTGATCTTGTTTTTGTTGGTGCCACTAAATCGTATGGGAATAGGGTTTTTCTTAATCGTGTTTTTGTTGAGGCAGATGTTAGAGTTGTGTTAGGTGGTAGTGTAAATGTGCATTATTATGCTGGTTATAGTGGTGGGGGGCGGCAGAGTGTGTTATCGGGGGTGTGTGGTGTGGAAACTATTAGGCATAATAGTGCTCTTATGCTTAATAGTAATGCTAAGGCGGGTGTTTTAGCGGGTAATCCTGTTCATGAGGACATAGCTGAGGTTGCTGGTCTGGCAAAAGTGAGTTTTGTTGTTAATGTTGTTGAAAATGGTAAGGGTGAGGTTGTAAAAGTGTTTGCGGGTGGTTTGGATGCGGCTTTTTTGGAGGCGGTTAAGCTTGTAGATGAAATATACAAGGTTAAAGTTGATCGTCGGGCAGATATTGTAGTTGTTAGTGCTGGTGGGAGTCCTGATGATTTGTCTTTATCTCAGGCTTATAAGGCAGTTGATAATGTTTTGGATGTTGTTAAGCGTGGGGGTGTAATTGTTCTTGTTGCTGAATGTTCTAAGGGTCATGGGAATCAAGTGTTTTATGATTGGATGACGCGGTTAACTGATTTGAAGAGTGCTGAAAAAGAGATTAAACGTAATTTTGCCCTAGGTGGTTATAAGGCGTATTGTTTGTTAAAAACTCTTCAGAACCATACAGTTATTTTGGTGTCCTCTTTGCCTGATTATTATGCAACTAATGTGTTTAAGCTGAAAACTGCAAGAGCTGTAAATGACGCGTTAACTGACGCATTCAAACTTGCCGGTTCAGCCTCAAGAGTATGGACCATACCCGCCGGAAGTTATACTCTTCCTGAATATAAATCACCTGAGGAAGCAAAAACTTAAAAGCACATTACGCTTGACTTGAACAAGAAAAGAAGTAAAGCAAGGGCGCAAACTTAGGTTCACCTAGCTTACTAGTAAGGAAGAAGGCTACAAAATGGAAACATCCCCTAACCTGCGAAAATTCGTTCCAGATGATTTACAATCAGTAATGCAAACAAACCGTGTATGCCTCCCAGAAAACTATACTGACTTTTTCTTTATTGACCTACACCAACGTTTCCCTGAAACATTTATTGTAGCTGAAGAAAACGGCAAAATTTTAGGCTATATAATGTGCAGAATTGAAGTAGGTCTCTCCAGCATAGGCTTAGGTGGTTTAACACGTAAAGGACACGTAGTCTCCATAGCCGTCATGCCCCACGTAAGACGCAGAGGCGTAGCCCAAGCAGTCATAAATAGAGCCCTTGAAGGCATGCAATACTACAAAGCCAAACAAGCCTTCCTAGAAGTAAGAGTAACAAACGAACCCGCCATAGCACTCTACAAAAAACTAGGCTTCGAAATCAGCAAAACCATAAACGGATACTACTCCGACGGCGAAGACGCCTACGTAATGACCAAAAAACTAGCATAAACACACAACACAATAATACAACCCTAAAACTAGATAAACCCTACAATAACACCATATTTGTATTTTTAAGAACATAAACAAACCCTAAACAAAAAAACAGTTATACCAACATAAACAACACAACTTCGCAACCTGCACACAAACCCCCAACTCACAATGCCAAACATATGTACTAACAATTTACTGCACCAATTCAACCTACTAAACTTGCTTGTCAAATAAAACGCCAAACTCAAACAACAACTAATAGAACAACAACAAAACCTCTGAGTCAAACACTTAAACTTGACCACTTTCTTTTTCTTCTTTTTTAGTTTAGCCTTAGTTTGAAACTTTTTTTAAGAAAATAAATGTTAAAAATTAAGGGTTTGTTTGTTTTTGTTCTACTTGATGTAACCTTTTTTGAAACGAGACAAAAAAGACAACTAGAAAAACACACAACACCACAACAACAGCAACCAAACAAACAATCACCCGATCCCTTAAACTAACACCACCACTTGCAGGATCATTATCGCCATTAGACGAACCATCGTTACTCCCATTAGGTAAACCATTGTTTCCATTATCTAAACCACCATTACCATCATTAACTGATCCATCGTTTTCATCAACAGAACCACCACTATTACCATTAGAAGAATCCTCAGTTTCTGGTTCAGGATATACATCATTACCCGCAGTCAGAGCGGTGTTACCAGAAATCACTACCTGCCCAAAATCAGACTTGTACGAAGGACAAAAAACGCCTCCACCCCACTTTGCTGTGTTACCAGTAATTGTGCCCCTCTGCCAAAGTCCCCCCTGAAGACTATAAACTCCACCACCGTATAGATTAGCTGTGTTACCTGAAATTGTGCCACCAAACATTCTAAAAACACAGGCAGGGTCAAAGTACGTGTTTATGAATGCACCCCCGCCATCGCCATCTGCTTGATTGTTAGATATTTTTCCGCTATACAACTCAAAAACCCCACTACTGAATACACCACCCCCATCACCACTGACAAAGGCACTTGCTTTGTTATTTGAAATTTCGCCACCAAACATTTTAAACACACTATCAACATTAGCAAACACTCCGCCCCCACGTCTAAAGGATTTATTGTTAGAAATTTTACCACCATGCAATTCAAATACGCTTCCTCTGCCAACATATACTCCGCCTCCCTCCTGAAAATAAACAGGATCGTTAACTACATCGGCGGTGTTGCCAGAGATTTCACCATTGTTCATGATACACTGGCCGTTCTCTCTAACATGTACACCTAAGCCTTTTTCACCGTTTTCATGAGTTACAATTATGCCATCGAGTCGTAGTACTCCACCGCTTTCAACAGTAATTGTGCTTATACCATCAGCGCCAATTAGCTTATAGAATCCAGATGCTTTGTTGCTTGTTATTGTGATGTCTTTGTTAGCTGTGATGGTGAGGGGGTTATTTGTTAGGGTGATGTCTTTGTCAAGAGCAATGGTTATGGATTTGTCTGTTTGGGCGTTGTTTATGGCGTTTCTAAGTTCAGTCTCATCTCTAACTATCACTTTATCAGATGCTCCTAAGACAAAAAAAGACGTGTTACAACTGCTGCTAAGCACAGAAATAAAACAAGACGAAACTAACACGACAACTAACAAAGAAGCAAATAACAAGGACCGTTTATGAGGAACACAAGACATGTCGATCATACACATAGCTCCGTTATGTTGTATAA